>JBAZOX010000001.1:0-40147 GCA_041648535.1 Desulfobacteria bacterium
GTTTGGATAAATTGCATCGCTGCTTCAAAAACGGGATTTTGATGATATGCCCTTGCTTCAATAACCCCTTGATTTACCAAAAGACAGAGAAGAGGGGCATCACCGTGATACCTCAAGCCTCCGGCATGGATGCCTGGCGGAACAAAGGTATGCCCTAATGTGTACATCATTAATAGCGGTGTCATCTGAGCAGTATCACCAAAATCATAGCGGTAAGGTCCCTTGGTCAATGTGGGACATGAGGTAGGTTCCACCGCGATTATCCTCATGTCTTTACCGTTCAACTTGTCTTTGACAAACGGGAAACAGAACCCGGCAAAGTTGCTTCCTCCGCCAACACAGCCAATCAAAACATCCGGGGATTCCCCTGCTAATTTCAATTGTTCCTTTACCTCTAAACCGATAATGGTTTGATGTAATAAGACATGGTTTAGCACACTCCCCAGAGAATATTTAGTATCATCGTGGGTAGCTGCATCCTCTACCGCTTCTGAAATGGCCATGCCGAGACTACCCAATGTGTTTGGATCTTTCTCTAAAATACTCCTTCCTGCATTGGTTAAGTTGGTCGGAGATGGATGCACCGTTGCCCCCCATGCGTGCATCAAAGACCTCCGGTAAGGTTTTTGCTCATAGCTCACCTTTACCATGTAGACGGTACATTCTATATCAAACAGTTTACAGGCAAAAGCCAGAGCGCTTCCCCATTGCCCTGCCCCTGTCTCTGTAGCAATCCTTTTCACCCCTTCTTTCTTATTGTAATATGCCTGAGCAACAGCAGTGTTTGGTTTGTGACTTCCGGCAGGGCTCACGCTCTCGTTCTTATAGTATATCCTGGCAGGGGTTCCCAATGCCTTTTCCAACCTTTTTGCCCTATGCAAAGGGGTTGGTCTCCACAGCCGGTAAATATCCAGAATTTCATCCGGTATCTCTATCCAGCGCTCCTGACTTACCTCTTGTTCTATAAGCCCCATGGGAAATATTGGAGCCAGATCTTCAGGGCCTATTGGTTGGCCTGTTCCTGGATTTAATGGAGGCATAAGCGGTTTGGGCAGATCTGCCTGTACGTTATACCACTTCTGAGGCAACTCTTTTTCACTCAATAAAATCTTTGTATCTTCCATATTCTTCTCCTTTTATACAAAAGAATTTGCTGGAAGGATATCCTTCCAGTTATCCCTAAAATCCTGTAATAAAGAACTCTACACCACCCCCTTTATTAGTTGTAACTATTCAGGCACAAAGAGACAAAGGCACATAGGCACAAAGTTGTAGGAATACGATCGGAATGCAGGACATAACCTGTCCAAATACCGCTTTGTAAACATTTTATAGGAACTTAATCAACTCATTCTCTTCAGATCTCTCGACTTTGTGCCTTTGGTGCTCTGTGCCTTTGTGCCTACCTGAGTAGTAACCCTTAGTTTAGATATGGAGAGTTTTAAAGGTCTCTCTTCAAAGATCAAGAGGACTTTCTGCTACTTCTGCCGAGAGGAAAGAAAACAAAAAAGCCATGGACGAAAAGGAAGAGCCCATGGCTTTTGATATAAAAAAGGCCGCAGGCTACAGGATTTGCCCACGGTCTTCCATTGATTTTTATTTATTGATTATTTAGTATCGAGTGAGATGGGCGGACAAATCCCTAGTATGTAATTAGTTCCACCACCACCACCAATTGCTATCGTAACTATAGGAAATCTCTTTGCCGCTCATACTCTTAAAGCCCTTTTAATAAAGTGTAGAATTCATTAGCATAATAGATCTCGATTGTCAAGCATTTTCTGATTTATAATTTTTTTCTTGACAAATCAATCGTCAGTATATAAAAAGATAAGAAAGGAGTCGGTTATGTTGTTTTATTTTGCAAATCTTATATTTAAGACATTTTGCTGGCGGTTTTATTTTATCTTTATAAAGTCTGCCCAGCATCCTTGAACTAGATTTGTAAAATAAAACACAACAGATCTCAAGGCCATGGGCAGACTGACGGTAAAACCCATGGTTTTTTGTTTTTACATAGTACGTTAGTATATATTAAGCCATGGGTAAAAAGCTCATGGCTTTTTTGTTTTTAAAAGGTGACGGCTTTGTAAAAAGTCCATCTGCGGCGTTCCGCCTCATTCCTTCGGATTTGCGCGCCTTGCATCTGGAGCTTTTTACTGTGCCGTCTGATTTTTTTTACGACTTCATCAAAAGGTTATTCGGGAGGGGAAAGATGATAATTGTAATGAAAGCAAAAGCAAAAAAAGAGGAGTTGGAGGAGGTTGTGAAGAAGATAGAAAAATTAGGTTATAAACCCCACATTATTCAGGGGGTAGAAAGGAGTGTCATCGGAGCTGTCGGTGACGAAAGGGGAAAGGCCAAACTGCAATCTCTGGAAGTCCTTCCTGGGGTTGACAAGGTTGTGCCTATCCTTAAGCCTTATAAACTCGCCAGTCGTGACATAAAGCCAGAGGGAACTGTTGTCAGCATCGACGGCAGAGTAGAAATCGGTGGTAATAAGATAGTAGTTATTGCAGGGCCTTGTTCTGTTGAGAGTGAGGAACAGATCATAGAGTCAGCTCATATTGTAAAAAAAGCTGGCGCAGATATTCTCCGCGGCGGTGCTTTTAAGCCCCGGACTTCTCCATACAGTTTTCAAGGCTTAGAAAAAAAAGGGCTGATCTTACTCGCTAAAGCTAAAGAGAAGGTTGGTCTCCCGGTTGTAACAGAGATCATAAACCCTAAAGACGTTGATCTGGTTGCAGAATATTCAGATATTATGCAGGTTGGGGCAAGGAATGTCCAAAACTTTGCCCTTCTGAAAAAACTGGGAAAGCATAATAAACCCATATTACTAAAACGAGGGATGTCTACCACTGTAGAGGAATTCTTGATGTCAGCAGAATACATACTCTCTGAAGGGAACAAAGACGTGATTTTGTGTGAGAGAGGCATAAGGACATTTGAAACCGCTACAAGAAATACCCTGGATTTGAGTTGCATCCCGGTTTTAAAAGAAAGGACCCATCTGCCTATAATTGTTGACCCAAGTCATGCTACAGGGTTTTGGTCATATGTAGCTCCAATGTCGTATGCAGCAATTGCAGCAGGGGCCGATGGCCTTATGATAGAGGTGCATCCCAATCCGGAAGATGCTGAAAGCGACGGTATTCAGTCCCTGAAACCCCATAAGTTTGCCGCTTTGATGGAGAATCTAAAAGCCTATATAGCGGCAGCAGGAAGGGTGTGACAATTCCTTGACTTTTATGCCTTTATGATTTACCCTCTTAACAAATGGTAACTATTCAGGTAGGCACAGAGCAGAGCGGAGCAGGGTCGTGAATCGTGAAGCGTGAATCGATTTACGATTTACGGATTACGAATTTGTGCCTTTGCCACTTTGTGCCTGAGTAGTTACGTTACCCACTATTTTAAGTTCAGGGAGAAAAAGGATGGAGAAAAAAGTCCTGGAGGTTTTGTCCGGCAAAATCCAAAATGACCCCTATGCACGGTTTTTAGGCATCGAATTGATAGAGATCAATACGGGCTACTCAAAATTGAGGATGCCCTTAAAGGGCTGTATGCACAATTTTGTGGGTATTGCTCATGGTGGTGCCATCTTCAGCTTGGCAGATCACGCATTCGCAGCGGCATCAAATTCTCACGGCACACTGGCTGTCGCCTTAAATATGAGTATCACTTATATTTCTGCTCCTTCGGAAGGTTCGGTTTTAGTGGCAGAAGCGAAAGAGATAAGTTTAACTCCAAGGACAGCCTTATACAGGATAGATGTATCAACTGAGGACAATAAGCTTATTGCTTCATGTCAGGGGATTGTTTATAGGAAAAAGAACTCTATACCCGGTATTGATTGAGCGAAGGAGAGATTGAAGAAGGAATAAAGAGTTGAAATGGGCAGTCTTATCGGATATTCACGGAAATTTAGAGGCATTTAATGCCGTTTTGGATTGTCTCTCTGAAGAGGGCATTGACAGAGTAGCCTTTTTGGGAGACGTTGTTGGTTATGGGGCAAACCCCAATGAATGTATTGATCGCCTTAAAGACATTGCGGACATAGTTGTGGCAGGCAATCACGATTACGGAGCTGTCGGATTAACAGATACCTCCAATCTGAACCCTGTAGCCAGGGCTGCCATTGAATGGACGGCAAAGGAGTTATCAACCGTCAATCGCAACTTCCTGTCAGGGTTTCACTTAATTTCCATTATAGATGATATTACATTTGTTCACTCTACACCATACAATCCGCAAAATTGGGACTACCTCTCTTATCGTGATGATTTAACTATGAATTTTGATTCATTTAAGACTCGAATCTGTTTTATAGGACATTCTCATATACCTGTTGTATTTAAAAAAGATAAGGGAGAAAGGGTTTCTCTTTCAAAAGCCCTAATAGTTCGATTGGAAGAGGGGGCCAGGTATCTAATTAACGTGGGAAGTGTAGGACAACCCCGGGATGGTATTCCAGATGCAGCCTTTGGCATCTATGATGCGAAAGAATGCGTGTTTACACTTAAGAGGTCCCCCTATGACATTGGGACTGCCCAAAAAAAGATTATAAAGGCTGGACTGCCAGAACGTTTGGCGGCCAGGATAGCTGTAGGCAGATAAGGAAAAGGGGTTATCTCTACAGTGTTATAGCAAGGGACAAAAAGAGAGAAGGATAGATGGAGCTGGGACAGTTAAAACGCTTGTTAGAGGGGGTTAAAAAAGGGGATGTTGGGATTGACGAAGCATTGGAGTCGTTAAAGACCTTACCCTTTGAAGACATTGGTCATGCCACCATTGATCACCACCGTCATTTGAGGCTCGGATTCCCAGAGGTAATATTCGGCGAGGGGAAGTCTGATGGGGATATCATAGCCATAGTCCAAAGGATGATTGAGAAGGGAGAGAATATTTTAGTAACCAGGGTGGAGAAAAAAAAGGCCATTAACATAAAAAAGGCCTTTCCAAAGGCAAAATACCATCCAAAACCACGAGCAATTACAATAATAAATCAGCAAATAAAAAAGGAGGGGAAGGGCACTATCCTGATCATAAGTGCCGGAACCTCAGATATCCCCATTGCTGACGAGGCTGTACTTGTTGCTGAGATGATGGGTAACCGGGTAGATCGCCTTTATGATGTGGGAGTTGCCGGTATACATCGGTTGGTAAGTCAGCGGGAAAGGCTTTTGCAAGCCAGTGTCCTGGTGGTTGTGGCAGGAATGGAAGGGGCACTGCCAAGTGTAGTTGGTGGACTCGTATCGAAACCGATCATTGCAGTTCCTACCAGCATTGGCTATGGAGCAAATTTTGGCGGAGTGACTGCTTTACTTGGGATGCTGAATTCCTGTGCTCCTGGGGTTGCCGTGGTGAATATAGACAATGGCTTCGGGGCAGGATATATTGCGGGCTTAATAAATAAGGTTTGATAAAGTCATAAAAAGTCAAAAATCAGACGGCACAGTAAAAAGCTCCAGATGTAAGGCGCGCAAATCCGAAGGAATGAGGCGTACTTACCTGTACGCTGCAATAACTGAGGATGCAGCGGAACGCCGCAGATGGACTTTTTACGAAGCCGTCAAGGTGTGAAGGTATGAGAATAGCTTATTTTGATTGCTTTTCCGGGATTAGTGGAGATATGATTCTGGGTGCTATGGTGGATTTGGGACTGCCCAAAACTAAATTAGAAGATGAGCTGAGCAAACTATCCTTAAGTGGGTATGAAATAACCTGTTCAACCGAAGCCAGAATGGAGATTAAAGGCTCCAGGGTAAAGGTAATTCTACAAGAGAAAGACACTGACCACCGAAGCTTCTCGGATATAAGACGTCTTATTGATGGGAGTTCGCTGGATAAAGACACTAAAGAGCTAAGCATTAAGGTATTCCACCGTTTAGCGGAAGCAGAAGCTAAAATCCACAAAAAGGATATTGACAGTATATATTTCCATGAAGTTGGCGCCGTTGATTCTATTGTTGACGTTGTTGGGTCAGTAGTTGGAATAAAACATTTTGGGATTGAGGAGGTCTATGCCTCCAGGATTCCTTTGGGTTCAGGATTTGTAACCTGTCAGCATGGGACACTACCCCTTCCAGCGCCGGCAACCCTGGAGCTCCTGAAGGGTAAACCAGTTTATGAAGCAGGTATCATGGGAGAGCTGGTTACTCCTACCGGGGCAGCCATAATTACCACATTAACAGATAAGTTTGGCAGAATGCCTCCGATGATAATAAGGGATATAGGCTATGGTGTGGGGGACAAAGAATTTGAAAATATTCCCAATCTACTCAGGGTTGTCCTGGGAGACGATGAACAAGAAAGAGAGATTGATAGAGTAACTGTCATAGAAACTAACATTGACGACATGAACCCTGAGATCTATGACTTTTTGATGGAAAGGCTCTTTGAGGAAGGTGCCCTGGATGTCTCTCTGTCGCCCCTTCAGATGAAGAAGAACAGGCCTTCGGTACTGCTAAGGGTAATTTGCCATGAAGGGAATAAAGCCCGTGTGATCGATACCATTCTTAAGGAATCAACGTCTTTTGGTGTTCGTTATTATGAAGTGGAGAGGGTTAAGGTGCCCCGTAGATTGGAAGAGGTTGAAACAAGGTTTGGGAAAGTCACAGTAAAGATTTACCAGGATGATGATGCGATAATTAATGTATCCCCTGAATATGAAGACTGTAAGAAGATAGCAAAGGAAAAGAAAGTGCCATTGAAGATGGTTTATAATGAGGCGGTCAAAGAGGTTCTCTCTTCTTCTAAGAAGTGAAATATTTTTGTTAAGGAGAATTAAAAAGGGTTTGACAGATCAAAAGTTAGAGTATCCACACCAAGTGCCGATATCACCCCCAAAATGGGAGTATATCAGTACTCAGAGTGCTGATGTAAACAAGATACCCAAAATGCCGCTACGCTTGAATGTCTACGGGTATATATAGTGTGTAGGAATGCAATAAAGGTAAGTAAACTGTGATGATATATAATAGGAGGAGGGTTATGCCTTCACCAGTTTTGAGTCAAATCGAGAAAGTGATTGACCATTTATCTCGTGAGGAGCAGTTATGGTTGATTGAACAACTTGCTCATCGCTTGCAAGAAGACTCAATGAAAAGCAATACAGTTGAACAGACCGTTTTCGAGAGCCAACTTGTTGCGATGGCAATGGATCGCGAGATTCAGGCCGAGTTGCAAAAGATTGATCAAGAGTTTGCTATAACGGAAGCGGATGGACTGAAGAGTAGATAATGGCCATTCATCGAGGAGAGATTTATTTTGTCAATTTGAATCCCGTGAAGGGACGAGAGCAAGCGGGACAACGTCCAGTATTGGTTTTATCTGTAAATGCCATTAATAAACTACCTCTTGTGGTCACGGTTGTTGTTGGAACAAAGGGCGAAAACATTTCTCGTGATTATCCGACAAATGTCCGTGTATCGCCAGAAGATAGTGGTTTGCAGATAGAGACAGTTTTCTTATGCTTTCAAGTTCGATCATTGGATCCCAAACGGTTTCCCGAAAAACCGGCTGGCAAGGTTTCAGATGAGGTATTAAAAAAGATTGAGATGGCCGTTCGTTACTGCCTTGGTCTGTGACAAATGATAGGGTTAAAATATGAATCTAAATAAAGAGGCCCGAAGAACTTCAGATAACATATAATAAAGGCACAGTGTCAAAAGAAAAGGATTTGGTAGGCTTAAGAAATGCTAATGTTTTGAGGAACTAAAATAATAAAAAGGGTTGGACGGAATGAGGATGTTAAAAGGGATATTAGTGATAGCTATGATAAGATAGGGGGTTGAAGGATGCCAATATATGAATATAGATGTGACCTTTGTGGGGAAGAGTTTGAGGAATTGGTATTCGGGACTTCTCCAAAGGTAAATTGTCCAAAATGTAAAAAGGCAAAGGTTACGAAGCTGATCTCTACCTTTAGTTTCAAGAGCGGCGGTAATTTTTCAAGCTCTGCCGGGGACAGTAGTTGTGGAACTTGTTCATCACACAACTGCAGTTCGTGTCATTAGTTCCCTTTTCCTTTTTTGCCTTGATCGATATGGAAAGGTTTTGAATGAGGTACTACCCGATAAATATAGACATAACAGACAAGAGATGTGTTGTACTGGGTGGTGGAGGGGTTGCTGAGAGGAAGGTAGAATCACTTTTAAGATGCAGGGGGAGAGTAACTGTAATAAGTCCTGATTTGACCCCCCGATTAAAAGATCTCCTATCCCATAGCAAAATTCAACATTTATGCAGAGTCTACCAGAGAGGAGATTTTGAGGATGCCTTTCTGGTTTTTATTGCTACTAATGATTCCATGGTAAATACCGAGGCCAGCCAGGAGGCTCTGGAAAAGGGGGTCCTGGTTAATGCAGTAGACACGCCAAAGAGATGTAACTTTATAGTTCCGTCTGTGGTAGATCGAGATGATTTGGTTATAACCATCTCTACCTCTGGGAAAAGCCCTGCCCTTGCTAAAAAAATAAGGGAAGAGCTGGAAGCCAGCTACGGAGAAGAGTACAGCAGCTTTCTGACCATAATGGGTGCTGTACGAGAAGGGCTGTTAAAGGCTAGTAACAATTCAGAAAAAAACAGAAAAATATTCTACAGACTGGTAGACTCAAATATGCTTGCTCTTATAAAGGAAGGGAAAAAGGATAAGGTGGATAGTATCCTGTTGGATACTCTGGGTGAGGGGTACTCCTTGGGTGAATTGGGGATCGACCTCTAAGTGTTATAAGGGTTTCAAAGATGAACACACTGTTTTTCAAGATCGTATTGGTCTTTTATTTAGCCGGAACATTTAGCTATCTATTGTACCTGTTTAAACAAAGACCCCGCATTTCTAAGGCTGCCACTATTATCCTGACCAGTGGTTTTGTTTTTCATACCATAAGTTTAATCCTGAGGTATCTTGAAGCGGGGTACACCCCAATCACCAACCTTTATGAAGCGCCTTCATTCCTAGCATGGGCAATAGTTGGTGTCTACCTGTTTATTCAATTTAAATATAGGATTACTTCTCTTGGCTCCTTTATTTCCCCTGTCGCATCCATCTTAACCCTTGTCTCTTCTGCCTTTTCCAAAGAGATTGTCCCTCTCTCGCCTATATTGAGGAGCTTCTGGTTGCCTATTCATGTAATTCTGGCATTTCTAGGCGATGCTATTTTTGCCCTGGCCTTCTGTGCCGGAGTTATGTATCTGATACAGGAACATCAGATAAAGTCAAAAAAGATCGGCTCCTTTTACCATAGGCTGCCCTCTTTAAAGCTACTGGATGATATAAATCATTATTCTCTAACTATAGGGTTCCTCTTGCTTACCATGGCAATGGTTACCGGTTCAATATGGGCAAGGCACGCATGGGGGTCTTTCTGGAGCTGGGATGCCAAACAGGTCTGGTCATTGCTTACATGGGTCTTTTATGCTGCCTTGCTGCACGGAAGGATAAATATAGGTTGGAGAGGGAGGGTAGCTGCCGTTTTTGCAATTCTTGGTTTTCTTGCAGTTATGTTTTCCTTCCTTGGCGTAAATACCCTGCTTTCAGGGTTACATACGTATGATAGATAATTAAATTTTTCATTTTTCAGTATGAACTAAAGTAGAAGATGCATATAATCGTAGTAGGTTTAAATCATAAGACGGCTCCTGTTGAATTGAGGGAAAGGCTGTACTTTCCATCAGAAAACATTGAAGAGCCTCTGAAAAGGGTAACAAGCCTACCACAGATTAGCGAGGCACTGATACTCTCTACCTGTAACAGGGTAGAGATTGTAGCAGTTACCAGAGATATTCGAGAAGGGACAGAGGAAATCAGGAATTTCCTGTCTTCCTATCACGGTATACCAATGAGCCAGTTAGATTCCTGCCTGTACTCTTATGACTCTTACGACGCTATTAAGCATATCTTCCAGGTTGCTTCCGGTTTGGATTCTATGATTGTGGGAGAGCCTCAGATTTTAGGCCAGCTTAAGGATGCCTATAGCCTGACTAACAAGTATAAAACCTCTGATGTAATACTCCATAGGTTTCTTCATAGGGCTTTTTCAGTTGCCAAAAAGGTAAGGACGGAGACCAAAATCGCTACGTCTGCTGTCTCTATAAGCTATGCCGCTGTTGAATTGGCCAAAAAGATTTTTGATACCTTAAAAAATAAGGTTGTTATGCTTATTGGCGCGGGAGAGATGTCTGAACTTGCAGCCAGACATTTACTGAACCATGGGGTTAAGGAAATTCTGATTGCCAACAGAACATACAGCAGAGCAGTAAAGTTAGCAGAAGAGCTGGGTGGCAGACCTGCTGTTTTTGAAGATATTACCCTGTTTCTGGACCAGGCAGATATTGTAATAAGTTCTACCGGCTCTGCCCATTATATCATAAGGTCTGATGATGTGGTAAGAGTCCTTAAGATACGAAAGCACAAACCTATGTTCTTTATTGATATTGCCGTCCCCCGAGATATTGACCCCAAGATAAACGATATTAGCAATGTCTATCTTTACGATATAGATGACCTGGAAGGGCTAGTTGATTCCAATATAAAAATGCGGGAGGAAGAGGCCAAAAAGGCTGAAAGGATAATAGAGAAGGAAATAGGACAATTCAATAAATGGTTGGGGACTTTAAGCGCTGTTCCTACGGTTATCTCCCTCAGGGAAAGGTTCGAGGAGATCAGGAAGAAGGAGGTAGAAAAGACCATTTCCAGTTTGAATGGAAGTTCAAAGGTTGATGTAAAGGCGCTGGATGCCCTTACCACTTCAATTATTAATAAGATACTTCACTATCCTGTGACTCAATTAAAGACGCTGGATAATACCCGTGAGGGAAATTACTTTGTTGATGCCGTGAGAAAACTGTTCGACTTAGAAGAGAAATAGCTTAGGTGGATAGACTGTAGACTGTTAGGCTGTAGGCTGTAGCCTAACAGCCTTCAGCCTATAGCCTAAACAACCTGTTGTACTTGACATTAAAGGAACTATTATCGTGAAGAGGATACTGACAATAGCAGGTTCTGATTCCGGAGGAGGGGCAGGTATTCAGGCAGATTTGAGGACCATTGCCCTTTTGGGTGGTTTTGGGATGAGTGTAGTTACTGCCCTGACCGCCCAAAACACCCTGGGGGTTCAGGATGTCTATCCCATTTCCCCTGAATTTATAGAAAAACAGATAGATTCCGTTATCACAGATATAGGGGTGGATGTAGTTAAAACCGGGATGTTGGCTAATGCTCAGGTGATTAAGGTCGTTGCCAGGAAGATTAAAGAGTACAGGATAGAAAAACTCATCCTGGATCCCGTGATGGTAGCCAAGGGGGGGGAGCCCTTGCTGTCCAAAGATGCCATAGATACCCTTATCGAAGAACTGATACCCCTGGCTTTTCTCATTACCCCGAACCTGCCTGAGGCGTCGGCAATATGTAGAAAACCGGTCGAAAACCTGGACGAAATGAGGGAAGCTGCCAAAAATATCTACCAAAAGGGAGCAAAGAATGTCCTCATCAAGGGAGGCCATTTGCCGGGAAGATCAATAGACATCCTTTTTGACGGGAAAAGTTTTTTCGAGTATGATTCTGAAAGGATACATACTGAGAACACCCATGGGACAGGATGCGTATATTCGGCAGCCTTGACTTTTGAGATTGCAAAAGGCAACCATATTCACCAGGCAGTTAAGAATGCCAAAGAGTTTGTGACCAGCGCCATCAGAAACTCTTTGCCTTTGGGTGGAGGACACGGTCCTGTCAACCCTTATGGTGTCTTCTCAAAAGAGATTCAACGTTACCATGTGATTTTCCAAGTTAAAGAGGCAGTTAGAGTGCTGAAAAAAGAAAAGATAGGACACCTTGTCCCGGAAGTTCAGTCAAATCTTGGCATGGCTCTTCCTTATGCAGAAAGGGTTGAAGACGTAGCCGCTGTACCAGGCCGTATTGTCCGTTTCGGAAATACTGTTGCAACTGTATCAGACCCTGAATTTGGAGCATCTCAGCATATAGCCAAAATCATCTTAACTGTGATGAGGTACCAAAGCGATATGAGATCTGCCATGAATATAAGATACTCAGAGGACACTATTGAAAGATGCAAGAATATAGGGTTAAGGGTTAGATATTTTGACAGGAGAAAAGAGCCCGACCATGTTAAGGAAGCGGAGGGGTCTTCTCTAGAATGGGTAATGGAGAATTCACTGAAGGAGGAAAAAGGGATTCCAGATGTTATCTATGATACAGGAGACGTTGGCAAAGAACCCATGGTCAGAATACTCGGCAAAGATGCCAGGGAAGTTGTTGGAAAGGTTTTAAGGATTGCAGAGTGAAGGGTTGAGAGAAGTCAGGGGTCAGGGTTCAGAATAATTATATAGGGGGGAAAAGTGACTAAATTATCAGATGCCAAAAAGGGAATAATCACTGATGAAATGAAGAGGTGTGCTCTGGATGAAGGGGTGGAGGAAGAGTTTATCCGCCGTGGTATTTCAGAGGGCAATACGGTTATTACCCATAATGTTAAACATAAATCCATAAAGCCTCTTGCCATTGGCAAGGGGTTAAGGACCAAGATAAATGCGAATATCGGGACATCTAAAGACCATGTTGATGTCAGTGAAGAGCTCGAAAAGATGAGGGTAGCCATAAAAGCAGGCGCTGATACCATTATGGACTTGAGTACATGGGGAGAAGTAGATGAGATAAGAAAAGTGATTATAAGAGAGTCTTCCGTCCCTATTGGGACTGTCCCTATCTATCAGGCGGCTGTTGAGACTGTACAGAAGAAAAAAGAGTCTATAGTCCACATGACAGTAGAGGATATCTTTAAAGTAATAGAGAAGCACGCTGAAGACGGTATTGATTTTATTACAGTCCACTGCGGCGTAACCCGTGAGTCTGTTGGAAGACTTAAAAGAGAAGGTCGAATAATGGACATAGTCAGTCGAGGAGGGGCATTTTTGGTTGAGTGGATGGCATACAACAACAAAGAAAATCCCCTCTTTGAGCACTTTGATCGCTTACTGGATATAGCCAGGGCATACGACGTTACCCTTAGTCTGGGAGATGGACTTCGACCAGGTTGCCTGGCTGATGCCACAGACAGAGGGCAGGTTCAGGAGTTGATCCTTCTTGGAGAACTTACAGAAAGGGCATGGGCTGTGGATGTACAGGTTATGATCGAGGGGCCCGGGCATGTGCCTATCAATCAGATTGAAGCCAATGTCCTTTTAGAGAAAAGGTTATGTCATGGTGCCCCGTTCTATGTTCTAGGGCCATTGGTTACCGATCTGGCCCCCGGGTATGACCATATAACCTCTGCTATTGGAGGGGCAATTGCCGCGTCAGCCGGTGCAGATTTTCTTTGCTATGTGACCCCCTCAGAACATCTGGGGTTACCATCCGTCGATGATGTAAGAGAAGGTGTAATTGCCTCAAGGATTGCTGCCCATGCCGCGGATATAGCAAAAGGGATAAAAGGTGCTATAGAAGAAGACAACAGGATGGCCATGAGCCGAAAGAAACTGGACTGGGAAAGTCAGATCAATCTGGCTCTGGACCCTGAAAAAGCCAGAAGAATAAGGAACAGTAGAAAACCGGAGGACAGTGATGTCTGTACTATGTGTGGTGAATTTTGTGCCATTAAGATTGCCAGTAGAGGGTTAGAGTGATAACCATTCCTCTTTTGAATCCTTTCTTATTAAGAGAAGAAAGGAGGTGAGCATAAATGCGATTTATTCATTGGCTCGCAAACATTCTCATAATAATCGGTATTGTTAGTCTATTAGTTGGTTTTGGTGTGAAGGTTTTTGCTGGGTAAGCTTAGGACCTGGTGGATTTCTACGATTTGCTGATACTTGTTTACTGGTAGGTATTGCGCTTTACCTAAAAGAAATTGTATGTGAGAAGATTAAGAAAGAATAGTTCCCAATAATTGTCCATTTTCGTGTATGGAAAGGATTCTTAAGAGGAATCTATTTTTAAATTTTTTCGCAGTATACCTTAAATACTACATTTCCCAGCCCGCCATTTCTCACGCTGCTGTCCATGCAACAGGCTTGATTTCGCCACATCTCGTTAGGGTCTAGGTCCGAAAGGATACGATCCATAACCATATAAGTCAAAGGAGCTATTCCAGCCAAAGCCCATAGACATACGCCAGGGAAGGTTGATTCTTTGGCGCTCAGCATGCACGCTCCATAGAAAACATACTTATCCCCAATTTTTGGCATAAGTTCACAATGGTCATTGATCTGAACAACCTCTGCTATCATTTTATAGGATCTGAATTTATGCATCCTATCTATAAATGACCATTGTTTTGCTGTCAGCCTGTCAAGTTCTTCATCTGTCCAGCCGATATTCCTTTTCATCTTTTCTCTGAGACTGCAAATTCGCTCGTTTGGTATCACCTCATTGACCATAATAGTGCTCCTTTTTGAGTATTTGGCCGTGTTTCAAAAGAATTTGATTCGTCCTTGGGCTTTCTCAATCCCACTTTATAAATAGTAAAATAGACAATATTAAAAAGTCAACATTAATTTTACTGAAATAGGGCCACATATGAACATAAAACCATACAGTCTAATTTTTATGATTGACAAATATTGCTTTCACAAGGTAGACTTAGCCAAGATGCCGGTGTAGCTCAGTGGTAGAGCAACTGATTCGTAATCAGTAGGTCAAGGGTTCAAATCCCCTCACCGGCTCCAGTAAAATCAAGGGGTTAGCCGATATTGGCTAACCCCTTTTCTTGTTTGGTCTACTGCTTCATTATGTAAATATCTCCATTCGGCATTCTTTTCTTCAATAAGCCTCAATTTCCATGGCCCGCCCCACTTCTTTATCTGCTTTTCTCGTAACAGCTCAGGTTCAAAGTTCCAAGGTTCACGGTTCAAGGTTAGACTGATGAAATATGAAGAGCACAAAGTAGCCAGCCGTGAACCTGACAACCTGAGTAATTGCCAAAAGTTTTACTTAAAGTTTTTCACTTCTTTGCCGATTTAATACTTAGGTTGTTGCATAGGTTAAATTTGTTGCTATCGGTTCATTGGTTACATACGGTATCACTACTCAGGTTGTTTAGACTGTAGGCTGTTAGGTCACAGGCTAACAGTCTACAGCCTATCCACCCGAGCAGTTACTGTTCGGTAAAGGGATAAAACATGTCCGAGTTATTTTACTCCATCTCTGAGGTAGTTGATTTATTCTCAGGGGAAAGGTTATTCCTGTCATTGATCTACGATTGAAGTTCGGTATGGACTCACTCGAATTTAATAAAAACCCAAAAAATAATCATCAGGAGGGATAAAAATGTTGGAGAATATGAAACTGGGAACAAAGATTATGGGCGGGTTTATTATTGTATTGGTTTTAACAGGGGTGATCTCGTATGTGGGTTGGGATGGCATGCGGGGTGTGGTGGACAGGGTAGAGAAGGCCGACGATATGAACCGCATGGTCAAAATGATCCTACAGGCGCGTCGACACGAGAAGAATCTCATCATAAGGGAAGACAAGAAATACATAACAGAGGTCAAAAAAGAGGTCAACGATTTGAAAAAGCAGGCCAAGGAGACGAAGGATAAATTGGAAGACCCTGTAAACAAGAAGCAGATGGATGAGGTTCTGATAGCGGTTGACAAGTACGAAAATGCCTTCGCTAAGCTTGCCGAGATTGTGGGAAAAATGATGGAGAAGGAGGAGCGGGAAAAACTCATTAGTGAATTGGACAAAGGCTTAGCTGAGACAGGGAGGACAGTTGAGAAAGAGTGCGCTGATGCCCGTGCCGACCAGAAGAAAAAAATGGAGGCACAGATGGCAAGGGCTAATATGCTCATAATCGGCGGATCCTTAGTGGCTATCGCATTGGGACTAGGAATGGCATTTTTTGTAACCCTAAGCATCACAAAATCTATTAATCGGGTCGCAGAAGGCCTTACCGATGGTGCGGATCAGGTGGCTTCGGCCTCTGCACAGGTTTCCTCATCCAGTCAGTCCCTGGCAGAGGGAGCTTCGGAACAGGCCTCTGGGTTGGAGGAGACCTCATCTTCGATCGAGGAGATGGCCTCTATGACCAAGCAGAATGCCGATAATGCCAATCAAGCCAACGCCCTCATGGCGGATACAAGCAAGGTGGTGGAGGAAGCCAATCTTTCAATGGTGGAATTGACAGAATCAATGAAGGATATCTCAACGGCCAGTGAGGAGACGGCCAAGATCATCAAGACGATTGATGAGATTGCATTCCAGACCAATCTGTTGGCCCTGAATGCGGCCGTGGAGGCGGCCAGGGCCGGAGAAGCAGGAGCCGGATTTGCGGTGGTGGCTGATGAGGTGAGGAATCTGGCGATGCGTGCTGCGGATGCGGCCAAGAATACAGCCAATTTAATCGAAGGCACAGTCAAGAAGATCAAGAATGGTTCGGATATTGTGGCAAAGACAAATGAGGCTTTTGGGAAAGTAGCAACAGGGGCCAAGAAAGTGGGTGAGCTGGTTGGAGAGATTTCAGCCGCCTCGGATGAACAGGCTCAGGGAGTTAATCAGATCAACAAGGCCGTAGCCGAGATGGATAAGGTGGTGCAGCAGAATGCGGCCAATGCGGAGGAGTCGGCTTCGGCGTCAGAGGAGATGAATGGCCAGGCGGAGCAGATGAAAGAGTTTGTCGGAGACCTGGTTATGCTGGTAAGGGGCAGCAATGGAAATGGGGACATCTGCAGGAGTCAGGGTAGTAAGGCCGGAACAGGTCATTCCCTTGGAAGAAGATTTTATGGATTTTTAGAAAGAAATTTTACTTAAAGTTTTTCACTATTCTGCCGATATTAATATCAGGTTGTTGCATCGGTTAAATTTGTTGCCATTGATTCATTGGTTACATACGGTAAAGGGATAAAACATGTCCGAGTTATTTTACTCCACCTCTGAGGTAGCTGATTTATTCGGGATCAATAGGGTTACAATTTATAGGTGGGTAAAAAAGGGGAGAGTAAAAGCGTATAGGATCGGTAAGCATATTAAAATACCTGTTTCCGAGGTGGAGAGATTAGGGAGGGAATTCGGTTTGCCGGAAATGATCTTTCCCGGATGCCTTCAAGTTAAGTGCCTAAAGTGAGCTAAAGTTTAAAGTGCCTAAAGTTATTTAAAAAGGAAATTCCTATACTATGAGCTTAAACAGAAAGAATGAACTGAGGGAAAACAGGTAGATGACTGTTAGTTGGTGAAAAGACGTTTTTAAAATATGAAAAAAGGAGGTCTTCAATTATGCAATCTGCTTTGAATGAAGTAAAAGAAAACTCGGCATCTAAAACATTGGAAGGATTGGAAAACAAAGAGGGGAAATACCTTACGTTTGGTCTCAGGGGTGAGGAGTACGGTTTAGAAATCCTTAAGGTTAAAGAAATTATCGGTATTATGAATATTACTTTTGTTCCTCATACACCGATGTATGTGAAGGGGGTGATCAATCTCAGAGGAAAGGTTATTCCTGTCATTGATTTACGACTGAAGTTCGGGATGGACTCACTCGAATACAATGAACGAACATGTATCGTCGTCGTTGACATCGCAGATAAGTCAGGAAACAAGGTCATGGTGGGCATTGTGGTGGATTCCGTTTCCGAGGTCTTGAATATCAAGGCTGAAGAAATCGAGGATACACCAACCTTTGGTGTCAGGTTGAACACGGATTGTATACTGGGTATGGCTAAGGTCAAAGGGGGAATCAAGATTCTGCTCGATATTGACGAGGTATTGGAGGCTGAGGAAGCTGCTGCATGGGACAGCGCTGATAACCATTCAGAACTGACAAACAATAGGGGGTGAATATCATGTTTAATGAAATCTTAATATTTGCAGGTATCGTTGCTATCGGGGCAGCCGCATGTACAGCAATCCTTTACATGGTTTTCAAAAAGAATCTTACCTTCAAGCTATGGGTCAGATTGCTGCCCAGTATAGTTGTGCTTTGTTTAGCTATATTCATCTTAGGGAAAGTGGGAGTATATAACGTTCTGGCTTCTGCTATTACACTTATTACAGGAGTTTTTGCTATGGTGGCAGGCTTGATTTTTGTGGGGAGAAGTATGTTTATGCCGCTAAATAAAGTTATTGAAAGCCTCATCAACATGTCGGGTAAGCTGATCACCAGTTCCAGTCAGATTTCAGACGCCAGCCAGCATTTAGCAGAGGGATCATCCGGGCAGGCATCTTCTCTCGAGGAGACTTCAGCCTCTGTGGAGGAACTCTCTTCCATGACAAGGCAGAATGCAGACAATGCAAATCATGCAAACGCCCTTATGAATGAAACGAAACAGATCGTCTCCCGTGCCAATGATTCCATGAAGAATCTCACCAAGTCCATGGAAGATATCTCCATTGCCAGTGAAGAAACATCCAAGATTATCAAGACTATTGATGAGATAGCCTTCCAGACGAATCTTCTCGCATTGAATGCGGCAGTGGAGGCAGCCCGTGCAGGGGAAGCAGGCGCGGGGTTTGCCGTGGTAGCCGAGGAGGTGAGAAATCTGGCTATGAGGTCTGCAGAGGCAGCTAAAAACACCTCCGGTTTGATTGAAGGTACGGTCAAAAAGATCAAGGAAGGATCGGAACTGGTTATTAAAACGAATCATGAGTTTTCTGAGGTTACCAAAAGTACCGGAAAGATTGGCGAATTGGTGAGTGAGATTGCCGCTGCTTCTCAGGAGCAGGCTCACGGTATTGGACAGATTAACAATGCCGTTACTGAGATGGACAAGATCATCCAGCAGACGACCGCCAATGCCGAGGAATCGGCCAGTTCTGCAGGAGAACTGATCGGTCAGGCTGAAGAGTTGAGAAGCAATATCTCGGACTTAACCGATGCACTCGGCACAAATGGAAATGGAAAGATGGCTGGCCTTCAAAGGCAAATAAGCAACAACGGGAGAAAGAGGGAAACATTTGGCCCGGTTCATAAGGTGTTGCCAAGACAGGGGAAGATAGCAAGGGAAGAAAACCTTGCCCCTCACAGGACAGGGTTGGTCCTTCCCAATGAGGTGATTCCCCTTGAAGAGGGAGATTTTAAAAACTTCTAACAAAAAAATAATATGAGGGGGTAGTAACGATGAAAAAAGTATTTATGCTGATTTTAGTCTGTACTTTATTACTGGCAGTTGTTTATACACCAAGCACGGGTACCGCCGCACAGGAAATGGGGGAGAGGTCCACCGCTCTCTTAGTAGAGAAGGCCGTCGCTTTCTTAAAAGCAAATGGGAAAGACGCTTCTTTTGCAGAGTTTAACAAAAGTAACGGAAAATTTTCAGACGGCAGTCGGTATGTTTATGTCGTAGACTCTAAAGGGAATACGTTGGCCCATGGGGGTAATAGCGGTATGATTGGTAAAAATTTATACGAATTGAAGGACTCGGATATGAAACCTTTTATGAAAGAAATTATTAATAATGCGATGTCGGAAGGTTTTGGATGGGTTGATTATAAATGGCCAAATCTTCCCATAAGCAACAAAGCCGTACTCAGATCAGCTTATTTTAAAAAGGTTAATGATGTTATTATCATCTCTTCAACACTAAAATGAGGGTTACTACTCAGGTTGTTTAGGCTGTAGGCTGAAGGCTGTTAGGCTACAGCCTACAGTCTAACAGTCTACAGCCTATCCATCTTATATGGAACAGGGGGGTAAATTGATATGAAGAAAATTTTTAAAAATATGAGTATGTCAAAGAAATTAATGTTAGCTCCAACAGTCGTATTCATCTTCCTCATTGCTCTTTCCTATGTGTCTTATACCGGACTTTCAAATCAGAAAATGGCAATAGAGGATATCGTTAACAACCGATTTAAGGCATACCAGAGAAGTTCTGAGATTGCCAAAAGTATTGCCAATGTACATGCAAATCTCTACAAGATCATCAGTTGGACAGGTGCAAATCGTGATGCGGATATAATCCAGGCTCTCTCCGATGAACAGAAAGCCCAGATTAAAGGGAATATTGAGCCGATACAAAATATCTTAAAATTTAAGATGTCCACAGGGAAGGAAAAGAAGCTTCTTCAAGCCTCTCTGGAGCAGTTGATAGAGTATCAGAAACAGGCATTAGCGGTATGTGATGTGGTAAAGACCGATGTCAGCATGGCAACTATGTTTATGGGTACTGCCGACGAAAAATATAACACCCTCAACCAAACCCTGAGGGAACTCCTCGTATTCGAAGAGATGCTCAGTGAAGAGAGGTACAATTTTTCTCTTAAAAGCTTCAACTCTGTATTAACCGCCTTTGTGATATTGCTGGTAACCGCCATTGTAATATCGGTATTGAGCAGCCTCTTTATGTCCAGGCTTATCACCCAACCGGTTAAACAAACAATGGATGTCATCAAAAATGTTGCCGATGGTGATTTAACTCAGGATATTGAAGTGGACTCCCGAGATGAGATCGGTGAACTCGCGGAGGCTATCAACACGATGCGCGTGAAAATGGGAGAGGCAGTTGGTCAATCGGTAGCGATTTCCCACACCTTATCCGAATCAGCATCCGAGCAGGCTGCTTCGTTGGAGGAGACATCTGCCTCTCTGGATGAAACAGCCTCTATGACCAGGCAAAACGCCGGCAATACAACCGAGGCCAATAACCTGATGGCGTTGGCCATGGAGACCACGGAAAAGGCCAATATTTCCATGGCTGATTTAACCAAATCAATGAAGGAAATTGCCGGTGCCAGCGAACAGGCACAGAAAATCGTTAAGAGTATTGATGAAATTGCCTTTCAAACCAATCTTCTTGCTTTGAATGCGGCAGTCGAGGCAGCCCGTGCGGGTGAAGCAGGTGCCGGTTTTGCCGTAGTTGCCGACGAGGTGAGGAATCTGGCGCTACGGGCAACGGAGGCCGCCAAAGGCACCTCCGGTTTAATAGAAGATATCGTCAAAAAGGTCAGGAACGGGGAAGGTCTGGTTTCCCTCACCAACGATGCATTCAGTCAGGTAACGACCAACTCCACGAAGGTTGTGGAATTAATGGGCGAGGTTGCAGCAGCCTCTCAGGAACAAGCCCAGGGAATAGATCAGATCAACAAGGCCGTGGCTCAGATGAGTACGGTGACACAGAGGAATGCTGCCAGTTCAGAAGAATTAGCCTCAATCATGTCTATGTTTAAAACTGAGAATCATAGAGGGAAGATTACCCCAGAGAAGCTACACCCCCAAAAGAGCGGCAGAAAAAAAATGATCTTTTCGTCCCCCGGTGGAGAAGTAACCCCCGGGAATTTTATGTCCTTAAAAGAACCGGAGTTCGTTTAAGCTTTATATAACAGCGGGCTTAAGCCTGCTGTTGTAATTACTGTGAACTGTGAACCGTGAACTGTTACGGCAACTCTTAGGATAATATGATGTCTCCCGAACTTAAGGATAATGATTTTAAAAAGATAGTCCGCTTGGTATACGAGCAGTGCGGAATCAATCTCCATGATGGCAAAAGAGAGCTGGTGAAGGCACGTCTTTCGAAAAGGCTGAGAGAGGCAGGCTTCACCTCCTTTGCAGATTATTATCGTTATGTGGTCTCAGAGGAGGGGAGTGACGAATTGACCCCCATGATTGATTCGATCTCCACGAATATGACATATTTTTTCAGAGAGGATGGTCACTTCCAAAAAATACGCACCATCATACCTGCTATGACAGAGGAGAAAGGGCATAATGGCCATACCCCGAAATTGCGGATCTGGACAGCGGGTTGTTCGACAGGGGAAGAACCTTACTCACTGGCAATCACCTTAAAAGAACACAGTAGCAAAATTGAAGCAACTATACTGGCTACAGACATATCTTCGAAGGTTCTTAAAACAGCTACAAACGGTATCTACTTAAACGAGAAACTCAAGAATATATTGCCTGGAATTTTGAAGAAATATTTCCAGTACGGTTGTGGTGAATGGGCAGGATATTATCGCGTCAAAGATGAGATCAGGAGGATGATACAGTTTATAAAGTTTAATCTGATGGACACTCCGCCCCCTGATTTTCTTTTTGATATCATATTCTGCAGGAATGTCATGATCTATTTTGACAAAACAACCCAGGGGCTACTGGTGAACAGGTTCTACAATTGTCTGAAAGATGGTGGATATTTTTTCGTGGGTCATGCGGAAAGCCTGTCAGGGATCTCGCATCCCTTCAAATATATAGAACCGAGCATTTACAGGAAACATAGTTAATGGGCGATATTATCGTTGGTATTTCGGATATGAATGTGAGCAATAATTACGGAGATGTCCTGATTACCTATGCCCTTGGTTCATGTATTGCAGTGGCTGTTTATGATCCTAAAGTAAAAGTGGGTGGTCTTTTGCACTTCATGCTTCCCGACTCATCAATAGACATAAATAAAGCCGGCGATAAACCGGCAATGTTTGCCGACACAGGGGTCCCTCTTTTATTTAAGTCCTGCTACAGGTTGGGGGCAGTAAAAACGCACATGCTTGTGAAGGTAATCGGTGGGGCAAGCATCCTCGATGATTCAAACTACTTCCGGATCGGTCAAAGAAACCTCACAGCACTGCGGAAAATCTTCTGGAAGAATAATGTAATGATAAATGCAGAAGATACAGGCGAAAACCATAACCGAACCGTTCGTCTCCATGTTTCCGACGGCAGATGTTACGTTAAAAATTCCACGGGGATGAAGGAACTCTAAGGGGGTTGTTATGTCATTCAATATACTCGTCGTAGATGATTCAAATTCAATGCGGGCGGTGATTAAGAAGGTTATATTCTTATCAGGCTTTAAAGTGGACCGCTGTTTTGAAGCAGGCAATGGCAGAGAAGCGCTGGCGGTGCTGGCAAACGATTGGGTGGATGTAATTATATCGGATATTAACATGCCCGAGGTAAATGGTTTGGAATTATTAAACAAGTTACGGCAAGACATTCTTTATAAGGAGATCCCCGTGGTTATCGTAACCACGGAAGGCAGTAACGAACGAATGGAAGAGGTTTTTAACCTTGGGGCAAAGGGATTTATAAAAAAGCCTTTCTTCCCTGAAGAACTGAGAAGGGTTCTTTGCCAGGTCATAGGGGTGGGAGATGACGGTGGATACGAAGATAGAAGAAATGCTGATAGAGGCGATTTTTGAGGTCTTTGAAAAGATGTTTTACCTCTCTCTTGAACCTCTCAATGCGGACAATAATGTTACAGGCAATATGAGTCTACAGAGGATTTATGAGTTAACCGGTGATAATTCATTTCAGGTATTGGAGTCACAATTGCTCACGGTACTACAGAGCATAGAAGACATGAATGAATTTAACAGGATATTGATGGAGCGTTCCATCAACTTTGTAAAAAATGCTGCTAATTTCCTGGACTCCTTTGCTTTTAATACAAAAAATAGAGGGGTGGTACTCTCCAAGGAGGCTTGATTGTCTTTATTCGCCCTGTTCAATATCGGCAAATCAACGCTATTTGCCAGCCAGACAGCACTCAGTGTAACGAGCCATAATATCGCCAATGTAAATACCCCCGGATTCAGCAGACAGGAAGTTATGCTCAATGTGGCTAACTCCGTTAACATTGGCAATGGCTACGTGGGAAGAGGTGTGACCGTTTCCGGTATAAGAAGACATTATGACAGTTTCATTCAGTCTCAATTAATTGACCAGCGACAAAAATACGGGAGGTCATCTGCCCTGAACAATGCATTAAGTCAGATCGAGCAGGTATTTAATGAAGCAAACAACATGGGAATCTCAAGGTCATTGATGGATTATTTCAATGCATGGCACGGCGTTGCCACAAACCCAGAGGGTCAAACACAGAGGACAGTATTGCTTCAGAGGGCTAATGCATTGGCCCTCACGGCAAAGCAGATGGAGCGCGGAATCCTTGATACCTTGAAAGGGACTAACAAAGAGATAGACAATACCGTCAATCGTATAAATTCTATCGCATCTGATGTTGCCATACTAAATGGCAAGATAGTCCAGATAGAGGCAGGACTTGGTTCTGAGAAGGCAAATGACCTCAGAGACCAGCGCGACAACCTTCTGAATGAACTTTCAAACCTTGTGGAATTTACCTCATATGAGGATGAAAACGGTTCCCTGACTATTATGGTGGGAAATAGAAATCTGACATATCAAGAAGCGACGAATCCTCTTTCCACAAAGATAAATGAAGCCGGATACAAAGACCTTTATCTCGACGGCATAAATATTACGGCTAATATAAATAAGGGCCAGTTGGGGGGGGTCATCTCCGTCAGGGATGACATTGAAACAAAACCGCTAACGGGCATTAGAAGACTCATTGCATCCCTGACCAAGGAGATAAACGCCCTTCACAGGTCAGGCTACGGCCTTGATGCATCTACAGGGAATGACTTCTTCAACCCCCTTCAGCTTTCCACCAAGGATTACTCTTCCGGAGCAGGCATAACAGCAACAATAGCAGACCCTTCTCAATTGACCCTTGATGAATACGACATAAGCTTTGATGCAGGTAATAACTATTATGTATACAACAAACAAACAGGCGCTCTTGCTGCATCAGGGGCATACAACTCCGGAGGCACGATAGCATTTAACGGTATAGAAATGGTTATCACAGGCACGATCACCGCCACGGACAGGTTCTTTGTCAGCCCTTTGACTGATGCTGTTGAAAATTTTGGGGTATCTATCTCGGAACCAGGGAAGGTCGCTGCTGCGTCATCAAACGCGGATTTGCCAGGAGACAATACCAATGCCTCACAGATTGCACAGTTATATGATAGTTCCATGACAAATCTCGGCAACTCTACATTTACTAACTATTACAGCGGACTTGTCTCCAATGTCGGCACCATGAGCAGGGGAACTTCAGACGGTCTCAAGTTTGATGAGAACCTGCTTTCTGAACTCAATAACAGGCGTGAGTCTGTTTCGGGTGTTTCCCTGGATGAGGAGGCAGCAAATCTCATAAGATTTCAACGTTCTTTCGAGGCAGGGGCAAAGATGATTAAGGTAACAGATGAACTACTGCAGAGCATACTTAACCTATGATGAATAAGGATTCAAGGGGTCAAGCGAAATGCTTGAAAATTACAAAGAATTAAAGGTTTGGCAAAAGTAGGAAAAGAACCAGCTATGAGAATAACTTCATTCATGCTATTTGATCAGATGAGAAAGTCTTTCCAGAATAATCTCGGTGAGATGTCTGGAATGTATAATAAATTGTCCTCAGGCAAGAAAATAGGTAAGCCTTCAGACGATGTAATTGGTATGATGAGGGCAATGGATCACAAATTGAGTATAAACTACAATGAACAATACAAAAGAACTATAGATGATGCTGTTGCCCATATTAACTTTGCGGAGACTATTACATCATCCGTCTCGAACGCATTGGTAAGGGCAAAGGAGCTTGCGCTTAGCGGCGTTACAGGAACAGCGTCTGCTGAAACCAGGGCATCTATCTCAAAGGAAATAGCTCAACTTAGAGACCAGATTCTTAGCCTGTCAAACAGCAAGTTAGGAGACAGGTATATGTTTTCCGGACTCAGGACCGATACACAACCATTCAATTCTACTACCTTTAATTACCAGGGCGACTCAGGGATAATTAATGTAATGATAGATAAAAAAGCAGTGATGCCAATAAATGTTCCAGGCAGTGATGTATTCAGTTACACCTTGAGTGCAGAAGATGTGATTCAACTCAGCGACGGTAAATATGTACACTACATCCCTGGGGCCGGAACCACTATAAATGTGGAGATCCGGGATACAGATGATACAACAGTCCTTGATAGTTTCAGTTTTTCCAATTTCATCCAGATGACAGATGTCCTGAACTCCGCACTGAAAGATAACAATCTCCTTAGAATAGAGGGAATACTTAAACCGCTTGATAACGCGCATAACCAGGCTATAAATATTCAGGCAGATACCGGTGGGAGGCTTAACCGCCTGAATGACCAGAAGACAAGGCTTGACGAGGGCAACCTAAACCTGAAGACTCTCCTATCTAACACAGAAGATGCGGATATGGCTGAAATTGCAAGTGAGCTTGCAAAGGCAGAGGCCGTCCTCCAGGCATTGAGACAATCATCAGCAAGGGTGCTCTCCCAGTCGTTGCTGGATTTTCTGAGATAACCATGTAATCAGGTTCAAAGTTCCAATGTTCACGGTTCACGGTTAGAAAACGATGAAGAGTGTAAGACGGGAAACCCTGAACCTTGAACTCTGAACCCTGAACCGTTAGGAGACAAGGATGCTGGTTCTGACAAGGAGGTCGGAGGAGTCCATAAAGCTTGGCGATAATATAACTGTTACTGTCTTAGAGATAAAAGGTAATCAGGTCAGGCTGGGCATCGAGGCTCCTGCCGGCATAAGGGTTTATAGAAAAGAACTATACGAAAAGATAAAGTCAGAAAATGTCAGGTCATCAGGGCTATCTATTAGTGAATTTAAAAAGATAAAAGAGGTTTTGAAATAAAGATGGTACGGTTTGAGACATCAAGGTTCGGGATATTAGAGGTTGATGAAAAAAAGACTATAACTTTCCCCGAGGGCATTCTGGGATTCCCTGATATTAGACATTACATCTTAATGGACCATAAAGATACCCACCTTAAATGGCTTCAAGCAGTGGATAACCCTGATGTAGCATTTATAGTGGCAGCATCATCAATCCTTTCTCTTGACTATTCAAGAGAGCTTGATGCTGCCACAAAACAATGCCTTCAGCTTGAAAAAGATGAAGACCTTGTAATACTCGTAATTTTGAGGGTGGAAGGCGAGAAGGTGATACCCAACTCTCAAGGTCCTATACTACTGAATGCCAGCCGTATGAAGGGCATGCAGGTCGTTCTGGAAAAGATCGAAGCCGGCAGATCCTCTCAAGCCTCCTTCCAAAGAACTAACTCAGGTAGATAGGCTGAAGACTGTTAGGACACTTCAGACTTCTATTGATAACTGCCATGCCTTTATCAGCTCAAAGCTCAAAGCTTTCACCTTTGAGCTTTCACTTTTCACTTTTTACCTTTATGTAACCCCTAAAGTTTTTCGAAAATCTTCCGATAAGAGTATTGAATAGAGGGTAATAATGGTCAGAAAGGAGGTGAATAGGGTGATTGCAGTTTTTATACTGCAGGAGATTAGGAAAAGGCATGGAAGCCTTAAAAACATTGGGTCATAGGTAATAATACCGATGACTAAAATTTCAAGGAGGAAAAGAATATGTCATTAGTAATCAACACCAATATAGCTTCTTTAAATGCACAGAGAAACCTTGCAACAAGTACTCTGAACCTTAACACTTCTGTCCAGAGACTCTCTTCGGGACTGAGAATCAACAGTGCAAAGGACGATGCTGCCGGCCTTGCCATATCCGAGAAGTTGAGGGCACATACCAGGAGCATAAACCAGGCGGTAAGGAACTCCCAGGACGGTATAAGCGTTTCCCAGACGGCAGAAGGTGCCTTGAGTGAGATAGGTGGTCTGCTTGCTAGAATGAGGGAGTTGGCAGAGCAGGCTGCCAATGGTTCCATCAGCGCATCAAACAGAAGTGACCTGGACAGCGAGTTCCAGCAGTTGAAGACAGAAATAGACAGAATCGCCACTGTTACTGAATTTAACGGGACAAAGTTAATTGACGGTAGTCAATGCGCAGCTGGTATAACCCTGCAGGTCGGTTTCCAGGGCACAATCGATGACAGGATTACCGTTATGTCAGGTCTTACAAGTGTTCATTCAGGCAGCGCCCTTGCTCTTACAGGCAACTACTCTGCAATCATATCGGCAGCACAGGCAACCTCGGTTCTCGCTGCAATTGACAGCGCCATAAGCACGGTTGCAACCAGGAGAGCAACTCTTGGAGCGGTCCAGAACAGGCTGGATACGACTATATCCAATCTAAGGGTCGCTTCAGAGAACCTGACTGCTGCGGATTCCCGCATAAGGGATGCAGACTTTGCCCATGAGACAGCCCTGTTTACAAGAAACCAGATACTTGTTCAGGCTGCAACAGCGATCCTTGCTCAGGCAAATACGCTTCCTCAGGCAGCACTTCAACTATTAAAATAGAAGGGCTGTTTAAATGGAAGCAGCGTTAGCGGTTAGCAAAAATACCTGTTTTAACGGATAGCGTCTTTTTACCCCGCTCCTGTCAACCAGGGGCGGGGTGCCTAACCGCTAAGAGCTGTCTGCTAAGAAGGAGGTATGGTGATGATCATAGATGATGATCTTAAAAATATAGCGATACCCAAAGTGCCGTCGATACCTGTTGCATCTGGAGAAAAGGGACAACATCCTAAAAGAAGTAATGAATATCTTCCCGCAAAGGGTTCAAAGGAGAAAGACCTTCTTAACAAAATAAAAGAGGTTGTAAAAGATACCTTAAAGATGGAGCGATACGGAAACATGGGTATCCGCCTCGAGATTGAGAAAGATTTAAACATTGTTGTGGCAAAGATTATCGATAAAGAGAGCGGAGAGGTTATCAGACAGGTGCCCCTTCCCGAGAGTATAGAGCTTTCTAAAAGTATTAAAGAACAACTCTCTAAAATGGTTGAAGAACAAAGTGGTATTCTTATGCATAAGGAGGTTTGAGAATGTCTATTACAGCAGGGGTTGGCCTCAGTTCCGGTATCGATTATAATCAACTCATTGCAGGTTTGATGGAAGTTGAACGTCAGCCGTTATACAGGCTTCAGAGTAAACAGTCGGGATACAATACACAGATAAGCGTTTACGGAGAAATTTCTTCACGCTTATCGGCCATTAAGACTGCCATGGACAATCTGAGGACTACCTCCAATTTTTATGCAAAGACAGTCTCAGTGAGTGACACAACCGTCTTAGATGCTACTGTCAGCAATTCGGCAGCAGCAGGTAATTATAAAATAGAATCCCACTCCGTTGCAGGCAAAATACAACTTGCCGCTGTCGAAAAAGAATTACATACAGGCGTGGCAGCATCCACTACAGTTGTAAACAATAGCGGGGCAGATAAAGTTTTTCAATATACCTACGCAGGGACCCAACGAAGCATCACCGTGGCGAATGGTACTACCCTTGAAGGACTCAGAGATGCAATCAATAGCGATGCAAGCAATCCAGGGGTTACCGCAACCATTCTCAATGATGGTACGAATTACAGGCTTGTACTTACCGGAAAGGATACAGGGAGCGCTAAAACTATCACGATCGATGCCGGGACTACACTTGATGGCACCGGCAGCACCGTTGATTTCAGGGCTGCAACCTTCACACAGACTCAGGCTGCCCAGGATGCCAAATTCAGGGTTGATGGTGTGGATATAACAAGAACCTCGAATTCAATTACAGATGTTATAACCGGGGTAACCTTTACCCTGAAAAAAGAGATTAGTTCAGGTTCGGTTACCCTCTCGGTAACGAATGATACGGCTACCATTAAGGGAAAGATTGATTCCTTTGTCAGTGCGTATAATAATCTTGTCTCCTATGTCTCTTCACAATCAACTTATAACACCACGACCCATACAGGCGGCCCCCTGTTCGGAGACTCTACCTCAAGGAACGCGATAAATAGGTTGAGAAGTATCGTCGCAACCAGGGTGGATGGACTTCCTGAGGATATGAGGGTGCTTGCACAGATCGGGATATCCACCAATAAAGACGGAACCCTATCGGTAAACACCACCACATTAACTGACAAACTCTCTACGAGTCTTGATAAAGTAGCCAATCTCTTTACAACCGCCACCTCCGGAGTAGCGAATCAAATCTATAATTATATTGATGACGTGACCGATTTTGTTGATGGTGCTGTTACGGTCAGGACCAAGGGACTTAACAGCAATACTAAAGAAATTTCGGACAAAATCACCGCACTTCAGGATAAACTTGTAATAACAGAGCGGAATCTCAGGGCTCGGTTTGCCAACCTTGAGGCCCTACTTGGGGGATTGACCTCCCAGGGAGCGTTTCTGACTAACCAGACAACTATTTGGGGAAAAAATAACTAAGGAGGTAAAATGCAGCGCACTGCAGAGTACAGAAAAACAGAAATCAATACTTCAGATAATGTAAGGGTGGTTTCTTTATTATACGATGGTGCAATGAACTTCATCAGGATTGCAAAAAAGAGGATGGAGCACGGGGATATAGCAGGAAAGGGACTTTATATTGGAAAGGCAACAGCGATTGTGGGAGAATTGTCCAGCTCTTTGAATATGGACGGAGGTGAGATAGCTAAAAACCTTGGAAGGCTGTACGATTATATCCTTGACAGACTCCTTTACGCCAACCTCAGGAATGATCCCAGGGAATTTGATGATATGGAAAGGGTTCTTGAGGTTCTGAGAAATGCATGGAAGGAGATGGAAAGAGGGATAACTGTATCAGAAAATATCCCGATGGCAGCGAATAGTGTTGGAATTGGGCTCAGGATATGAACGGAAACGTCCGGCACCTTTATAATGAGCTGCTCGAACTGGCTAAGGTACAGAAAGATGCCCTTATACAGGGCGGATTTGAAGATGCAATAAAGATACAGGAGATGCGTCAAGGCATTATAGATAAGATTCAAAATATTGACAGGTCAGAAATATTAAATCATATTTCTGACCTGCCAACTGGAAAAAATGGCCCTGAGAGGGAAGAATTTTCCCAGAGGATACGAATGGATCGTGAGAAAATCCTCTCACTCGACAACGAAATGCGGGCCATTATTGAAGCAGAACTCCGTTCCATAGCGGATAGATTGAATACTATTCAGAGAATAAAGACATTTTACCGCAATGCCTCTCCTCATCGCCATGTAGGAAACAACCTGAGCATAAGCGTAAGTTAATCAATACCAACCCGCAATACCCCGCCCCTCTTCTCATACATTTTACAAAAAATCTTTACGCCGGAGAGTAGATTTCTAGAAGACCAGGTCTGGTTTGGAATAAACCTTGCTGTATCCTTAATATGTGCTCCCCTTAACCAAAGTTAAATATATAGGTTCATCTCCCAAAGAGTTGGTCGATAAAAAGGATTCAAGGGGTCGAGGATTCGAGGATTCGAGTGAAATGCTCAGGAATTATAGAAATTATAGAGATTGAAGTGTTATCGACATCTTGATGTTATCCGATAGTTTAATAATTCGGGAAGCCTTTGAAAAAAAAGTTGCCTGACAACTGATCCCTGACCCCTGTGAACTGTCACAGAAGATGGAGAAAGCGAGAAGATAAATGGGAACATTATTGGCTGGAATAAAACTTGCCGACGAACCTGACCTCGACCCTAAAAAAGAAAAGGGCATAGAATGGGATCTAAGTAAACGATGGAATCCATTCAATAGTTATAAATTGCTTGCGCATGTGGATAGATGGAAAAAAATCAAAAGAGGAAAGCCTATACCCCCACCAATTCTTATTACTATTGATCCCACAAATGTCTGCAATTTAAATTGCATTTGGTGTAATGCGGAGTTTATACGAAAAGAACGTAAAGGCTCGTTGTCCAAAAAAATGTTATTAAATCTTGCAGATTTTCTCCCTCGATGGGGAGAGGGCAGCCCTGATTGGGCGCAGGGAGTTGGTGCAGTTTGCATAGCCGGGGGAGGTGAACCGCTTTTGAATCCTGCAACCCCTGTTTTTATTGATAAAGTTACTGAAACCGGGATAGAAGTAGGGATAGTTACCAATGGCAGCATGATAAACAGATATATTGACTCTTTGTCTCATTGCACATGGGTTGGTGTATCTGTTGATGCGGCAAGGTCAGAGACTTTTAATAAATTTAAAGGGGCACATCTGAATAATACATTTGACCATATTATTGAAAATATAGCTACCCTGGTAGATTATGCTAAAAGACACAATAATAGATTGGGATTAAAGCACCCTGCCTATGGTGTAAGTTACAAGTATCTCTTATACAAGGACAATATTGGTGAAATATACCAGGCTGCGAAGCTTGCAAAAGAGATAGGCTGCAAGAATATTCATCTCCGTCCGGCAGGAACAACATGGGACAAATTAGGAACAGAACAAGAAATTATATTTTCCGGTGAAGATATTGCCTTATTCAACGAACAGATTGCAAAGGCATTAGAGTTGGATGATGAAACATTTGGAGTTTACGGGGTTACGCATAAGTTTAATTCGCAGTTTGATAAGGCTAACTACTTTGATAAGTGTTACGCAATATTTATGACAGCAGTAATAGGTCCTCCCGCGCGCAACAATGCCTCCCATGACTCTTTTATTCTTGGTCTGTGTTGTGACAGGCGTGGAGATGAAAAGCTTGAATTAGCAGGTGATATTGAAGACGTTGGAGAGATTCAAAAGTTGTGGGGGAACGGAGTTCACTGGAAAATACATGACAGGATTGTGGTCGAGCGAGAATGTCCAAGGTGTACCTACCAACCCCACAACCAGATATACGAACAGGTTATTCTGAATGACAGCATGACATACAAATTCATATGATGAGGAAAAAATGACGACCTCGTAAAAAGTCAAAATTTACCAGCTTTTGTCATTCCGGGCTTGACCCGGAATCCAGTATTTTCGAATAGTTGTGGATTCCGGCTTTCGCCGGAATGACGGGGAGGGAGACTTTTTACAGCGTCATTAATTTTGGGAAGAGTTTTTATGACAAAGCTTTCCGTTATCGGACTCGGCAAATTAGGAGTATGTTCGGCAGCATGTTTTGCATATAAAGGGTTTGAGGTTATAGGCGTAGATATAAATAAAGATTTAGTAAATGCTATAAATAATGGGGTGTCCCCCGTTTATGAACCAGGACTTCAGGAATTAATAACATCTGCTAAGGATAAATTAAAGGCTACTCAGGATTATAAAGAGGCAATCAATGCCTCAGATACAACATTTTTCATCGTCCCTACTCCGAGCAATGAAGACGGATATTTTTCCAACAAATATCTGATTTCTGCTCTTCGGCCCCTCGCTGCCGCCCTGAAAGAAAGCAATAAGGCATATCACCTGTTCGTGATAACTTCTACCGTCTCTCCAGGGTCTGTCAATGGAAGCCTGATCCCACTGATTGAGAAAACCTCCAGGAGAAAATTGAACGATGGCTTTGGAGTTTGTTATAACCCGGAATTCATTGCCCTCGGCAGTGTAATAACAGATTTTTTAAATCCTGATATGGTTCTTATAGGTGAAAGCAATGAATTTGCAGGTGAACAACTTACGAAAATTTATAAGACCGTATGTGAAAACAATCCTTATATTGCGAGAATGTCAATCATCAGTGCGGAGATTGCAAAAATATGCCTCAATTCATATGTCACTATGAAGATAAGCTTTGCTAATACCCTTGCCAATATATGCGAGGCAATCCCTGGGGCAAACATCGACCATATTACAAAAGCTCTGGGTGCTGATAAAAGAATTTCCCCGTATTATCTCAAAGGTGGCCTTGGTTATGGAGGTCCGTGCTTTCCACGGGATAACAGAGCGTTTGCCGCTTTCGCAGAAAAATATGGCATAGATGCAAAGCTTGCAAAGGCGACCGATGAAGTCAACGGATTCCAGGTGAAGCATCTTGTTGATCTCGCACTGGATCATATATCAGCCACTAATGACGGCATGGTATCTGTGCTAGGCATTGCCTATAAACCTAATACCCCTGTAATCGAAGAATCACCGGGCATTAAGCTTGTTGAAGAATTGCTTAAAAGAAATCTGAAGGTTATGGTTTACGATGAATTAGCCTCTGATAATGCGAAAGTGATTTTCGGCGACCGCATAATTTATTCAACTTCGGCTAAGGAGTGTCTTTCAAAATCATCCGTTTGCATAGTGACGACCATGACCGATGAATTTAAGAAAATAGACGGTAGTTACATAGCTAACGATCCCACAGTCGTCATTGACTGTTGGCGGATACTTGAACCTTCAAGACTCGGCGCTAAAGTAAAATACATTGCCGTTGGGAGATTTGACTATGAGCACTGTACAGCTTGTGCGTGATTACTGGAACAAACGGCCATGCAATATTAGACATTCGACACAGCCCGTAGGAACTCAAGCCTATTTTGATGAAGTTGAGAAAAGGAAATACTTTGTTGAACCTCACATTCCGGAATTTACAGAGTTTCATAAGTGGAAGGGCAAGAAGGTCCTTGAAATCGGTTGCGGAATGGGGACTGATTCGATCAATTTCGCAAGGGCAGGCGCAGACCTGACGGTGATTGATTTATCGAGTGAGAGTCTCAATTTGTGCAAAAGAAGGTTTGAAGTATACGGTTTGAATGCGCGTTTTTATTGTGGCAATTCAGAGAAATTAAGTTCATTCGTGCCTGTTGAGAAGTATGATCTGGTTTACTCCTTCGGGGTTATTCATCATACCCCGTATCCGGAAAGAGTAATTTCTGAAATTCATAAATATATGGGTCCAAGCAGCATATTTAAAATAATGGTTTATCATCGTACATCGTGGAAGGCATTTTGGATTTTGATGAAGTATGGAAAAGGAAAATTCTGGAAAATTGATAAATTGGTAGCAGATTATTCTGAGGCTCAAACTGGATGCCCGGTAACTTATACATACACGAAAAAATCCGTTAAAGACCTACTAAAAGGATTTAAAATTGAAGAAATGAATATCGAACATATATTCCCTTACAAAATTTCTGATTATGTTCAGTACAAGTATAAAAAAGTATGGTATTTCCGTTATTTACCGGGACTGGTATTCCGATGGTTTGAAACGAAATTCGGCTGGCATTTATGTGTTACATCTCGAGCAGAGAAAATTTATGAGTAAATTGCTATTAATTAACCCTTGGAGCAGGGACGAAGAGGGAGTTGTATGGAGTTTTGCATATCAGAAAGACTACTGGAGAAATCCTTATAAAGGGCTTGTCCAGCTTGCTACTTATCTTAGAAAGAACGGACATACCGTAAAAATATTGGATTGTGAGCGTGATCTTCTCATAGAAGCCGGTGGTAATCCAGATCTTATGCTAAAGTTGATTGAAAGTAAAGTACGGTATTTGCATCCGGACGTTGTTGGCGTAACTGCGATGACGTACCGTTGGATGGAGGCATATAAGATATTGAATGTCCTTACGGAATTAAAACCGGAATTGAGATTCAGGCTTATTCTGGGAGGACGACATGCATCTTCCGAGCCTGAAATGTGCCTGAAAGATGTTCCTGAGCTTGACTGCATTTTCCATGGGTTTGCTGAAGTGGGATTAAATAAATATCTGGACGGAGATCCTCTGGAAGAAATACCAGGAGCGGCATTTATGAGCCAGGGAGAGGTCAAAAGAACTCCCAATGAAGTGGTTAATGATCTTGACGAATTGCCCTGGCCCGATTGGTCATTAATTGACAGTTCATTCTACACACATCCGAACATACGCGTACACCGATCAACCGGCACCCCTCTTCGCTCATTGGACACGATATGCAGCCGTGGATGTAATATGGCTTGTGCATTCTGTTCCGGTGCAGACGGCAAGCCGAAATGGCACAGCGTGGATTATATCCTGGATTATATTGAATGGACGCAGAAAACCTATCAGACTAATGCAACGATCTTTCAGGACAGTTCTTTGGGCAATAACAAAACTTTTTTAGTGAAGCTTTGTGAAGGATTGATAAGGCGCAACATTAACAAAAAACTGATATGGACATGTAACATGCGGGCAGACCAGGTTGATACGGAGACCGTCGGGCTTATGTATCGGGCCGGATGCAGATTAATCTTTATAGGCTTTGAGTCAGGCAGTGAACGAATATTAAATTTAATGCATAAAGGCTGCACGGTAGAAGACAACATCATCTGTGCACAAGTATTGGAAGATGCAGGAATGCCGTACTGGGCGAGCTTTATACTTGGATATCCCGGTGAAACAGAACAGGATATCTACGAAACGGAAAAGTTTATTGAAAAGATTAATCCGACAACAGGCTGGGTCAACGCATTCTTCCCTTCTCCGGGATCTAATATTTACAAGAAGCTTAAACGCGAAGGACGGATAACTGTAAATTCGATTTATGACTGGATCAACTATGGCCGTACAGGGGAGGGGAATTCAAACCTTGGATTATATACTGAAGCGCCTTCAGAGATATTTCAATACCAGCTATTGAGACTTCAGGGACATTTTCAGAAGCTCACCGATATGGGAACCAAAAGAGAATTGGAGTTTTCAAAATGAAGGCAATTGTTATTACAACTATAAATGTAATCGAGAACCTGCATATTATCCATGAGAGATGTCCTGGATGGATCCCGATAATTGTAGGAGACCTTAAGACCCCGCATGATGCCAACAGACAAATCTGCAAAGAGGTTGACGGTATCTACCTTGACCCTGAAACCCAAATGAAACTGGGTTTTACTCATGCAGCAGCGATACCGTGGAACTGTTATGGCAGAAAAAATATCGGATATCTTTTTGCGCTGAAAGAAGGCGCCCGGCTTCTTTTTCTTACTGATGACGACAATGTTCCCGTCAAAGACTGGACAGATCACATAAGGTTTGGCGTACAGCAAGCTACAGTTGTTTCATCAAACAACGGATGGTACAACTGTTATTGTGGAGCGGATGCCGGAGATGCCGGGAATATAAATCCTCGCGGGTATCCAACCTGGTTAATCACCGAAAAAAACGAGTACAGAAAACGTCAGGAGGAGGCCGATATCGGGGTTATTGCAGGGCTTCATCTGGGGTCGCCGGATGTGGATGCAGTTACGAGATTGGTTAAAGACCCTTACGTTAGTGCATATCAGGAGAAGGAAGTGACAACGGATATCGGAACAATGTGCCCTTATGATTCACAGAATACAATTATCATGCGTGAATTAATGCCCGCTAACATGCTTTGGTCGTATCCCAATTCGGGATGGACCCGATATGATGATATTTTCGCGGGATATGTGGGACAGGTTATAGCATGGAAATACGGTTATCGAGTGCGCTTTGGAAGACCGTTTGTGGTTCAGGAGAGAAATCCTCATGACATTTTAAAAGATTTGATTCAGGAGATGAACGGGATGAAAGTGCAGCGCAAATTTTTTGAAGTTTTGCGGAATGTGAATCTAAACGGAAAATCCCCGGCTGAGGATTTGCATATATTGATTTATGAGCTTCTCAATAAAATACCGGAATTGCCGCGCTGGCTGAAGAACCATGTGGACACCTGGACATCAGACCTTCGGACAATAGGACTGTATTGATGATAAACATAGTTTTTTGCGGCAGGAATGACAAACACGGCGGAACAAGCTTCAGAGATAAAGTCACATCAATACTGAAATGGAATACAAGAGTATTTCGCAAATATAATCTGGATCATATTTTCTGGTTTGTGGAATGGGGGAAGGAGCCTGGTATGGACTGGTTGTCCCCTGAACTGACAAGACAGTTTGAATCTTGCAGATGTATAATGGTACCCGACGAGATAGTCAATGATGCGCAGGAATATCCTGTACGGTTTCAGGAGTTTACAGCCAAAAATATAGCGATTGTAAGGGCAACAGAAGGCCTGGTCATTGCAACAAACAGCGATATCCTTTTTCCAGAAGTCCTTGTCATGCAACTAAAAGAACTCGTTCCCGATAGTAATACTTTTTATCGGGCGCCGAGACATGATTTCATTTTGAACAGAGTTTTACCGAATGATGAAGCTGATTTCGTATGGTCGAACAGATATGATGTTGGTGATAAATATTGTGAGGCAGCGGGTGACTTTTTGGGTTGTACACCTCAAGTATGGGAAAAAATAAAAGGCTATAGCGAATCTCCAGGGCATGTGCGCCATCTTGATTCAGAAGCAGTAATCCGTGCGCAGGTTCTTCGCCTCGAACCTGTTATATTTGCACCTGTATACCACAAGGAACATCCCGAGTCTACCAAGTTTGAAAATGAATGGAAGCCTGAATGGGGTATCCGTGATATCGGACTGGCCAACGCAACTAAGATTATGCCCCGAAATTCTGTTTGGGGGCACCGGCATTGTAAACTGACCGTGGTAAAGGACCGTCTCATGTTCTTGCAGAAAGACTCGTGGGAACCTGCGGCAGATCCGAAGGCGTTGAATCACAGAGGAGAAACGTTATATCAGAATGGTGATATTTCAGGCGCGCTTAATGCATTCGCAAAGGCCATTGAAACGAACCCGGGTTTTGCTGTCGCCTACAATAATCTTGGAGTACTTCAATGGAATGTCGGAGAGTTTGATGAAGCCATAAGATATTTCAAAAAGTCCCTTGAACTGGAGCCGGATGATCGCGATACAATTCTTAACTGCATTAAGATCATGATAGGTTTCAATAAGGTTAGCAACGCAGAAGAAATATATTCCAACTATTTGAAAAGAAACCCGGATGACGAAGAGATATCAAGGCTGTTATCTGAGACTAAAGAGAGAATTGGGTCATAGGGATATATGAGCATTACGACTGAAAATCAGCCCGCCTTAAGTATCATTGTCACCGCGCGCAACGATGACCACGGAGGTGGGTTCTTACGTCGGATGCAGATTTTTATAAGCGTCTTTTTTGCCCAGGCAGAAAGGCATAAGCTAAAAGCAGAACTAATTGTTGTTGAGTGGAATCCGCCAACTGACAGGCCACCTCTCTTTGAGGCTTTGAAATGGCCTGAGAAAAACGAATTCTGCACGGTGAGATTCATAGAAGTTCCGCCTGAAATCCACAACCGCTTTAAATATGCCCACAAACTGCCTCTGTATCAAATGTTTGCTAAGAATGTTGGGATCAGAAGAGCAAGGGGTGAGTTTGTTCTGAGTACATGTGCCGATTTGCTCTTTTCGGATGAGCTCCTCAGATTTTTAGCAAAGGGAAATCTGAGGAGTGATTGCTTATACAGAATAGATAGATGTGATGTCCCTGAGGATGTACCGTTGGAAGCTTCTATTGATGAACAACTCGATTATTGTCAGAAGAATATAATCAGGGTAAATAGCAGGGGAGGGACTTACCATCTACTTACAGGGCGGTATTTTGCAAGCTATGGCCAGCTTGATATTGCATCAACTAACTTGCATTTTAACGCCTGTGGGGACTTTACCCTTATGTCTAAAAATAACTGGCACAAATTAAGAGGGTATCCAGAGTTTGATATGTATTCGCCTCATTTGGATTCCCTCATGCTCCTTATAACTTATCATGCTGGAATCAGGCAAGAGATTCTTCGGGATCCTGTGCGACTTTATCATGTAGAACACCATGGGGCATGGATAGCGGAGAAGGCAAGTAAATTAGAAAAAGAAAAAAAGTCTGAAGATATCCCTGTATTAAGTCTTTCTCAATTTCAAGAATGGGCATCTGAGATGAATAGAAATCAGCGGCCTATAATCTTCAATGATTCAGAATGGGGATTTGCGTCTGAAAGGTTGAGAGAAACAATCGTGATTTCTGCAAGCTGGGAAACTAAAACAAAATCAGAATATCCGATCAATAAAACACCAAGACATATTCTGAAAGAAGTTAGCCCTGCTAAAGAAAAGTCCATCTTAATAATCGCAGAACACCTTCCGCTGTATGATATAAACCCTGAAGATAACAACTTTTATCAGATGATAAAAGTGTTAGCCAAGTATCATCGAGTTGTCTTTCTTGCAAGAAGCGGGGTTGAAAAAGGAAAATATATCGAGAACTTAAGAAAAAAAGGGGTAATTGTTTTTTATGATGTCAAAGGTTTGAAGAAACAGATTTTAAGAGACCCAAAGTCTATTTCTCGATATGCTTCTTCTGTGGTCGTGGAGACAGTTTTTACACATCACAAATTTGACGTAGTTTTGCTTGAATCACCGGAAATCGCCGGTTTTTATCTGAACACTATCCGTGAGCTTTCTCCTCAAAGTGTAATAATGATAAGTGCATTTACAGTAGATAATAGCAATGAAGTAAGTAATCCCGGGAAGGTATATGCTTATGAACAAGCTGATATGGTGCTTTCCGATAAAAAAAAGGCTGAGTTTCTTTTATCAATGTTGCCTGATTTAAAAAACATAAGAGTTTTACCGAAATCGCCTTCTGATAATTTTTTTGAAAAGGGGTTGCTTAAGGTACTGAATAATCTTCCGGAACCGATAGATAAAAATCTGGAGAGGTTCAGGCTTTATCCCGATTCAATCTCTGTTGAATCTTTAAATAAGACGGAACTTGCCGTTGTCTTTGTCGTCAAGGATGCTCCTGAAATCGCAAAATTTTCCATGGGAACCCTC
>JBAZOX010000002.1:0-31841 GCA_041648535.1 Desulfobacteria bacterium
AAGCGGTTACCAACTCCAATGTTGCAACAATATTACAATAAAATGCTCATGATTACAATCACTTTACCTCTATTTTACCCTTTTCCTACAGATTCAACGTAGAAATAACCCGTGCGTGTAACGCATCGGGTTGATTGATTTGTTATATATTTTGTTCTTTGACAATTGAATAGCTTGATCGGTTATGCCCTCATGCCTCATGCCCTTAGTAGGCTTGGGGGGGCTGAAAGGTGGTAAGGTAAGGGCGGAGAGATTACCCTGCTTGTTTTTTCGATTTATATTTGTCAAGCTGCTCTTGTAACACCCCTATAAATTGAGAAAGTTTATTTGGTGTAATAATAACACTTGTTACACAATCAGCTCTTATCTTGCTTGGTGGAGGTTGAGTCGCATCTAATTGAATGGGAATTTTAGATTCAAAAAAAGAGATTTTAAATACATCCTCTACCAACTGAACAACTATATTTGATGCAAACGGTGTCATTACGCCTTCGGGAACATACCACTCGATAGGAACAGTTACTTTCAGTTCGCCTATATCTGTCTTTTTATTAGCCATAAATTTATTCTCCTTGTATTTTAACGGGCTAAAGCAACTCTATCCATACTTGCCCGACTTCCACTAAATAAAGATGTTTTTTCAGTGGGGGAAGGATTCCTCATTCTATCTCTTATATCTATCACTGGAGTTGCCACAGCTGGTTCCGCAATTTGCTCCCTGTCTGTTGTCTCAACCCCCTCAATATTTTCTTTGTCTATCCTGTTTTCTTTAAAATAGGGGTCTTCATCAAAACTTAGTACATCTAATGATTCAGCAGATAAGCTCAAATCCCATTTTACCAGATCGCCAAAAGAAACAAACCTAACCATTAAGGCGACATTTAGCGCAGCAGCTATTTTTACAAGAGTTGAGATATTTGGAGAATTACTCGGATTTTCAATGGCTGATATTCTTTCCTGTTTCATCTCTGCTATTTCAGCTAACTCATCTTGAGAATAACCTTTCAGTTTTCGTAACGCTCTAATCTGAAATGCTATGCCTACATCAATATTAGAGGATACATAAGAATCTCTATATTCTTTGTTTTTCAATTTCTCTCTCAATTGTGTTTTGCGTTTCTCAATAGTATTCAATGGTACATCCCCTCCCTTCCAAAACTTCTTTTCTCCTTATTAAAGCGATCTTCGGGGCGTTGCGAGGGTTGAATCTATCCCCCTCTTCCCTTGCCCCAATCAATATGGTAAATTCGTTTTTCTCAGGGCCATAACAACCTAATGGCCTATATTGTATATTTTGTACAATAAATTTAATCTCACATATTCCACTATAACCCGTAAGGGGAGTAAAATAAGGTGTAGCAGTCATATCCTTTGTTATTGCCAGATACCTAAGTATAGTGTCCAGTCGTGCAAGGACTTTCTTGGGTAATCCTTTTAGCCAATTATCCACATCATTGTTTTGATTGACAAAAATTTTAAATGTCCATATTTTCATATTTATATAATATAAATGTTATATATACAAGCTTTTTTCTTGCTAAAATATAATAATTTTATTATACTGGAATATATAACCATTGATTATCAGGTCAATTTGCCCTGATAACAATGTTATTAAGCGACAAAACGAGTGTAGCAGAAATAGGCTTTTTTGTAAAATAAAATTGACGTAACCCCTTAATATAATTATACTCACTTGTCGGTTAACACTGCAAACGGAAGGAATACACACATTTCGGTAAATGCCCTATGCTAACTATACCGCCTGAGACATTGACGCGCTTTATTGCACTAATGGAAAAGCGAACCGTTCCTTCCCTTCAGGGCAATTTCTATAAGAAATGGCTGAGGTATTACTTGGATTTCTGCGTACTGCCAAATGAAGGGCATCGGTCTCCGACACGCTGGTTATTTCGGGGCTCAATACATTCACTTTCGTTGCAGCCCGATACCTCCAGCCTCCCAGCTTCACATAGCTCGTTACCTCCCTATGCGTGGGAATTGGTGCTGGGCTGGTGGCTACCCTTTGCCCAGACCAGACTTGCACTGGTAAGAACTAATAAGCTTGCTCGGCGCACTCAACAATTACCTCTTAAGAGCTTTGAAAAAGTATCCCTTTTCCAAAGCCTCTTAAAGGTCAAATATCACCCTGGCTATCCATCTACCATCTTCTTGCCTTACCTGAATCTGATGGTAAGTAACTGCCTTAATCTCTGTCTTTATGGTATGATAACCCTCCTTCAATTCTTCTCCATAAACAGTGGCTACAAGCTTTCTCTCCCCTACCTCTTCAACCTCGAAGCGTTTAAAGAGCAGCCTTTCTACATCATGTAAATACAAAAGCTCTCCCAACCATACTACCATCAATTGCTCCAGGTCTTCACCATCTACAGCTACTCTTTTTTCAATAGACTCCGTTACCTCGGATACGTCACATATTATTTCAAACAATGCCTCTCCTGCGTTCTGAAAGAGTTCTCTCAAATCCCTGCCGTAAACCTCTACCCCCATATCCGCAGTATGATCTATGAACTCATATCTCTTCACTTAATCTCCAAAGAATCAATGCCTCTTTATCCATCTCAATACCCCCCCTGCCCTTAGAATCTCTGACTCTCGGGCAGTTAGTATTGCCTTTATAGGGATACTTATGCCTTTAGATTTATTACACAATGTAATATCTCCGCCTGTTCCCAGACCTTTTCTAACCCCCTTAACCTCTATAGTATCCCCTTCTTCGATCTTTTGATAATCCTCATCATTCTGGAATTCAAAAGGCACTATCCCATAGTTTATCAGGTTACTGCGGTGGATCCGGGCAAAGGACCTGGCTATCACAGCCTTTACACCCAGGTGCATAGGCGCCAGTGCAGCATGTTCCCTGGAGGAGCCCTGTCCATAGTTCTCTCCACCTATTATGATCCCACCCCTCATCTTCTTTGCCCTTTTAGCAAACTCCTTATCAATCCTGAAGAAAACAAACTCTGATATAGCGGGTATGTTTGACCTGAGAGGAAGTATATCGGATGAAGCAGGCATAATGTCGTCAGTGGTTATGTTATCTCCAACCTTTATCAGAACAGTACAGCAAATATCATCTTCCAGGGGGGCTTTTACAGGGACCTCTTTTATATTTGGTCCTCGGATTATCTGTACCTCTTCTGAGTTTGGGAAAGGCGGTATTATCATATTGTCATTTATCAAAAATCTCTCCGGTTCTTCTACCTCAACCAAATCCAGGTTCATCTCCCTGGGATCTGCTATTACTCCCTTTATGGCTATAGCCGTTGCAACCAGAGGATTACAGAGGTAGATCATGGCAGAATTGGTCCCGCTCCTTCCTTTAAAGTTTCGGTTGAAGGATCTAACGGATATTCCATCAGTTGGAGGAGACTGTCCCATTCCTATACAGGGACCACAGGCAGGTTCCAAAATCCTCGCTCCACTGGCTATTACAGCCGACAGATCTCCTTCTCTTGCCATCATCTCGTACACCTGTCTCGACCCCGGGCTAACAGTCATACTACACCATGGAGCCACAGTCCTTCCCCTTAATATAGAGCTTACAGATTTCATAACCTGATAGGAGGAATTGGTACAACTGCCTATACATACCTGATCTACCCTTGTTCCTTTCAGTTCCTTGACTTTCACCACATTGTCAGGGCTATGGGGTTGGGCTATCAGCGGTTCCAATCTGCTCAGGTCTAAGTCCAGTTCCTCATCGTAGGAAGCATCCTCATCGGCTTTAATCTGCCGCCAGTCTTTCTCCCTATTCTGTGCCTTAAGATACTTTTTCGTTCTCTCATCACTGGGAAAGATGGAAGTGGTAGCTCCCAGTTCAACCCCCATATTGGTTATAGTAGCCCTCTCCGTAACGCTCAGTGTACCTACCCCAGGGCCACCGTATTCTATAATCTTTCCCACCCCTCCCCTTACCGACAACCTTCTCAACACCTCCAGTATGACATCCATTGCTGTTACCCATGGACGGTTGAGTTTGCCTGTAAGCCTTATCATTATAACCTCTGGCATCTTGAATTCATAAGTGCCTGAAGCCATAACAGTGGCTATATCAAGACCACCGGCACCGATAGCTATCGTTCCTATTCCACCGGCAGTAGGGGTATGACTGTCTGTGCCCAGAAGAACCTGCCCGGGAACTGCAAATCTCTCCAGATGCACCTGGTGGCATATCCCATTGCCTGGTTTTGAAAAGTAAGCCCCATACCTGGCAGCAGTAGACTGAAGGAACAGATGATCATCGGGATTTCTGAAATCGGTTTGCAGCATGTTGTGATCTACATACGATACAACAAGAGGCACCTGTACCCTGGGAATATCCATAGCCTCAAACTGAAGATATGCCATAGTACCTGTGGCATCCTGAGTAAGAACCTGGTCTATAGAGATTGAGACGGTCTCGCCCGGGCAGAGGTTCCCTGAAACCCTATGCTCTCTGAGTATCTTTTCAACAAGATTTTCTCCCATTAACTGCCACCTCTTACCCTTTTAATTTATCAGAACTTCCCTTTAAATACAATAGATTTTCAAGAACCATTTTCTACCATAGCTGCTTGACAGTTTTTAAAAAGGTATGTTATATTTACTTTAAAGAAGGGGAAAAAGACCTTACAGTTTATGCTTGGAAAATTAAGGAAGGGAGGTGTCCGGGCATATTAACTGAATAAGCAATGAACAAGGTTCAAATAATTATCACTTAAAAAGAAAGGAGAAATAACCATGAGATTAGAAGGTAAGGTTGCTATTGTAACGGCTTCAGCCGGAGCAGGTATTGGTAAAGCTGCTGTCTGGGCCATGGCAAAAGAAGGAGCAAATGTAGTCGTCACTGACATACACGAGAAGAGGACACTTGGATTAGCCGAAGAGATCAAATCAGAAACAGGTCGAGATACGCTGGGTATTTTCTGTGATGTGTCAAAGCAAGACCATGTGGACAATCTGATAAAACAAACGTTGAAGAAGTTTGGAAAGATAGACGTATTGGTGAACAATGCAGGAAGGGAGATCCTGGCACAGGTAAAAGACATGACGGATGAACAGTGGGATACGGTTATGGATGTATGCCTCAAAGGAACTTTTCGTTGCTGTAGAGCCGCTTTGCCTTCAATGATTGAAAAGAAAAGCGGAAGCATAATAAATATAGCATCCATTGCTGGGTGGCTAGGTTCTGATACTGGAGAATCTCATTACTGCGCAGCAAAGGCCGGCATTATGGCATTTACGAAATGTCTGGCAAAGGAAGTGTCCAGGTATGGGGTAAGGGCAAATGCCATTGCGCCAGGATTGATCATGAATGAGTTCTTGCGTCGTATATACCCTCCGGACTTCTTTGAAGCAGTAAAACCCATGATACCTCTGGGCAGGGAAGGTAAACCGGAGGATATTGCAAATGCTATAGTATTCCTGGCTTCGGATGAATCGAGTTATATGGCGGGTGAGACTATGTGCGTAAGCGGTGGGATGTATATGAAATAGCCAAATACAAGGAAATAGAACGAGGTTAAGCACAAGGGGTAGTTATATAACTACCCCTTTCTTGTTTAATTAGGGTAGCCTGAAAAATTCCCTTTTCCGCCCTCTGGTTCAGGTTTTTTGACCCATCTATGACTCGCCCTTTTAGATATCGGAATAGCCTTTAAATTTGGGTATTGTTAATTTTGTATAGCTATTATGGTAAACTCCCAACTACGTTATTTCCAATAAAGGAGGAGTTGTCATGGTCACCTGTCCCAAATGTGGTTGTGGAGATAGATGAGATGCACAGCTATATCTCTTCAAAAAAAACTTTTGCTGGATATGGGTTGCTGTTGATAGATATGGGAAAAGGTTCGTCGACTGCGTATTGGGCGATCGCGGGACAGCAACCGGGAAGCAACTGTGGGATGCCATCCAGGATATCCACTATTTCCTACTCAAGGTTCATCAGCATTGTGGACTACTCAACCCAAGGCTTTCAACTTAAACACGAAAGAAGGAAAATTATCAAATAACGATATAGAAAATCAAGGAGAGACACCTTCCATCCGGTAGGTTCTAATTTTTGCCAGGTCAAAGGTGTAATCATATAAATGAAGTCCCTTTGAGCTGGCAATTATCTCTCCGTCCTCTAATCCAATCTCAGACGACATATATTCCTTAAGTATCTGGATAGCAGCCAGATTGGATGGAAAACCGGCCCACAAATCCCATGATCTAAAATACAGAGCAAAGTGTAGTTTTCCATCCTTTACTCTCGTGTCGATCAAGCGGAGACATGGCGGATCCTCTGTTCCGCAATCCTCTGGTCTTCCGATCTCCATCGTGGCCTGGTTTGTACCATGCCCTCTCTTATACATCTCTATTACCTTCTCGACCTGTTTAAAACCGAATAATCTTTGACCATAAGTGTAAGTTTCATTTGGTTCTACCTTATCGGTCATGAGATACGGAAGGTACTGCTCAACGTATTCCATGGTTGTCGGAGGAGGGATCCCAAGCCCGGGAGGGATATCGGGAATAAGCGGTCTCACACCAGGGTGTTTTACATGAACAGTTATATAATCAAACTCTCTTCTGATAGCCCCTTCGTAACTTCCCTTTGTAATTTTGTAATTATTCCCGACCTCAAGTATCAGGGCTATACATTGAAACCAGGCATCGGGCAGATCCCTGGCTTCTATTAGTACTGGTTTTAGATTCATTATTCTGCTTCTCCCATAGAATCGTTCCTTTTATCCCGTTAAAGGTTCCTTCTCTAACGGGATTTATCCACGGTAAATAGTAACCCCAGCTCTTGTTTTAACAACTCGTTCCGGATAGTCTGTAAATACTCCATCAACCCCAAGTAACTCCACGAGTGCGATGTCTTCGGGCTCATTTACGGTAAATACAAATACTTTCAGTCCGCGCTTGTGGGCATCATCGACAAAAACCTTATCAATGAAGTCAATACACAGGTGCACCGAATAGCAGCCCAGTCTTTCAGCGAATGCTGCATTGTCAATGGGGAGACCTACAATAAGCGCGCCGGTGAGTACATTAGGATCGAGCCTTTTAGCATTTAACAGCTCACGGTGATTAAACGATGACACTAATATATTTTCATAGCTCCACCCTTGCTCGATCTGTCCCTTGATTAAAGATATTACAGGCTCAGTAGTTTGCAATCCTTTCAGTTCTACATTCAAGCCAGCCCTACCATTGACAGCTGTGAATACCTCTTCTAGGGTTGGAATCTTTTGGCCTTTTCCAGCGTTGAGTGAGCACAGATGGTCGAACGTTTTTTCGCTTATGTAACCAGTACCGTCAGTAGTGCGTTCGAGTCGGTCGTCGTGAATAACGACCAAGTGGCCGTCCACAAAGTAGACATCTATCTCTACCCACGATGCCCCCAGGCTGATAGCCTTCTCTATCGAAAGAAGGGTGTTTTCAGGCTCGTGCCCCATGGCACCGCGATGGCCTATGCAAAGCAGTTCACCTCTCATAGCATACTCTCAAATAAGGGTAAATAGATAGTTTTTTTAGATAATACCACATAAGTACAGGACTTGCAAATATAGATAGCCCTGCGAATAAAAGGTAGCCTTTTGTACTGTGCTATATGTAAAAGATGGTTATATATCAAGGGAATTTGTTTTTTCTTTTGACATATAATTGCTTTTATGATAAACTGTCTTCAAAAATCAATGTTATATATTGTGAGGTGATGAAGATGTATGGTGTTGTTCATAAAAAGGACTGCAAGAAGGTAAAGAAAGACGAGGCTGATGAACCCCAGGTAAAACCATGTCCCAAATGCGGGGAAGATTTTGTGAGAATGCGTGCCTATGAATTTAATCCGCTCTTAATGAGAACAGGACCAAGACCCTGGACAGAGAGGAAAGACGCCAATTTCTGAGCTGAGGCAGACGAAAGTGCCAGTATGTGGTACTGTAATTTTTGTGGATATACCAGCGGGGGTAGGCCTGGAGACTGGATGGTATAGCTGAGGCTAAGAGAGGTATTTTTTCAAAGCTCTCTCCTTATGTAGGATTTATTGCCGTTGTTTCTCTCTCAGCAACCTACTGAGATAGGATCAGCATCAACCTCCTCGCCATGATTCTATTCCATAATAAAGGATCTCCTCCAGATAGTCATCCCAGTCCTGGTCTAATTCATTAATTTTAGATTTGCCGGAAACTTCATCCTGATCAAAAATCTTTTCTTTTTCCATATGCTTAGCCCCTTCAATTCAGTCACACTTCTATTGCCTTTAGGAAAAAGGCTGCATCAGGGTTTGATGTCCTCTATATATTTTTCAGCAGTAAAGGCTGCGGTTGCTCCATCTCCAACGGCTGTAGCGATTTGCCTTAAAGGTTTTACTCTTACATCCCCTGCTGCGAATATACCCGGGGCAGATGTCTTCATCTCATCATCGGTTATTACAAATCCCCTTTCATCCAAGGTGACAAGCCCTTTCAAAAACTCTGTGTTTGGTTTAATCCCCACATACATAAAGACTCCCCCCACTTCCAATTTAGATATGGTATTAGTCTTTACATTCCGCACCTCGATGGCACTAACCGTAGGGCTGCCTTCAATCTTATTTAGCGCCGCATTCCAGACAAATTCTATCTTTTCACTATTAAATGCTCTTTCCTGTAGAATCTTATCTGCCCTTAACTTATCTCTACGATGAACAATATAGACCTTTTTGGCGTACTTTGTTAAAAATATCCCTTCTTCAACAGCCGAATTACCGCCTCCGATTACCGCTATATCCAGCCCCTGAAAGAAAGGCCCATCGCATGTGGCACAATATGAAACCCCTCTCCCTCTCAATTCACTTTCGCCTTCTATTCCCATTTCATTGGGTTTGGACCCTGAGGCTATTATCAATGCTTTGCATGAAAGTTCCCTGTCACTGAGCTTTATCCGTCTGAGATTATCTTCACCTACACTTACACCCGCTACATCCCCAGTCAGTATCTCTAATCCGAATCTCTTTGCCTGTTCCTCCATCTCCTGGATCAGCTCTGGCCCCTTTATTCCGTCCTTAAAACCAGGGTAGTTCTCCACTGTTTCCGTAGTGACAACCTGGCCTCCAACAACCATTTTCTCAATCAAGAGTGATTTTAATCTTGATCTGCATGTATAAAGTCCTGCCGTTAGTCCTGCCGGCCCCCCTCCAACTATTATCACATCGTAATCAGCAGTATCCATTTCCAAACCTTCCTCAATAAGATACCTTTTAAAAGCTCAATTACACGAACCCAGAAGCTTTTGATGCTCTTTCTTTATACATCTGTCCATTACTACCCTAATCCCTGCTTTACGTGCCAACCCGGCTGCTTCGTTGTTGATCACACCTTCCTGCATCCATACCACTTTTGCCTTTTTTTCTATAGCTTCCTTAACAATTTCTAAAACTGCATCAGGTTTTCTAAATATATCAACCACATCTATTCCAAAGGGTACTTCAAGAAGACTGGAGTACACCTTTTCTCCCAAAATATCGTTCCCCAAGGGGCGTATAGGGACAATCCTGAACCCTTTGGATTGCAGGTAAGAGGCCACCTGGTAACTGGGTCTATCCTCCTTTGTGGATAAGCCCACCACGGCAACAGTTTTGTAATTCTCTAATATGTCTTTAATCTCCTCAGAAGAAACATCGGTTTTACTTTCCTTTTCTTCCATCTATTATCCCTCTCTTTAAGAAATCTTGAAATGTCAGATTCTTATAATATTTTCCCTCTATATATTTAAGTGCCTCAATGAACTGCTCAGGAGGAATATAGCCTACCAAATGTGTTATTGGAGCGCCTGTGTGTTCCAAAAACCAGGTAGTGGGGAGTCCTCTTATCCTATATTTTGAACATAACTCTTTTTCCTTGTCAGCGTCAACTCGTATGCTAATAAAGTTCTTTTTAAGGTAGTTTTTAACCAACGGGTTGCTAAGTGTATCTTTTTCCATCTCCTTACATGCCGTACACCAGCTGGCATGGAAATTAATCATTATTGGTTTCTTTTCAAGGGAAGCTCTCTTGTTCCCCTCTTTGTAATCAAGCCATTCCAATTTCTCCCCGGCCTCACAAACTCCGTTTCCCATTACGTTAACCATCCGATTGGGTCCTCTTTCAGACCTATTATTTGGAAGAGTCGCAAAAACAAATACTACTGTTAACGACAAAATAACGAAGATGGTATTCCTGTTTCTTTTCATTGTCTGCAATCCTTGGACAGCCGAGACGGCTGTTGTCCTACGCTGGTAAGGTTTGAAACTCAATCCAGTAGGGCAGCCCCGTATTTAATAGGGGGCTTGCCCGCCATAGTATTTCATGAACAATATACTAAAATAGTATCCTGTCTACAGCGCCTTTTTTATCAGCTCCTCGATCTTTGCCTTAGGGACTGCGCCAACTACCTGATCAATAGATTTGCCGTCTTTAAACATAATCAAGGCAGGAATACTTCTAACGCTGTATTGAGCCGGTGTCTTTGGGTTTTCATCTACATTTAACTTACAAATATTTACCTTTCCATCATACTCCTTTGCCAGCTCTTCCACTATAGGCCCGACCATCTTACAGGGACCGCACCAGGGAGCCCAAAAATCTACCAATGTAGGCTTGTCAGAGTTTATTACCGCTGCGTTAAATGAATCATCGGTTAAATGAACTGCTTTTTCTTTCTCCAACATCTAAATACCTCCATTCTTAACTTCATCCCTCTCTTTTAGAGACAACTAACAGAGGAGGACACTAAGGTTAGGTAATTATAGAATAAAATATTCCAGTACTGTTATTTAATTATAACCATTGAACCCTTTATGTCAAACTATTTTGCCCGCCCTATGTCACTAAGGGGCAGATTGATATCTTCCCCGAATAGCTGTCGGTTTATGTTTGACAGGAAGAATGGAAATTGTGCTACTCTAGCTTCCACCTCCAGATGTTGATACCGCCATCCAGGTTCATAACTTTTGTAAAACCTTTCCCCTGTAAGGTTCTGATCGCGTTGTAACTCCTGAGTCCTTGGAGGCAGTAGATTATCACCTCCTGATCTGGGTCGAGTTCTCCGATCCTTCCTCGAAGCTCGTTGAAGGGTATGTGTTTGGGCAACAGCCTGTCAAAAATTTACTAAGGTTTCCCCTTACTATATCTCTCCCTCAATTTCCTTTTCAGTATCTTTCCTGATGGGTTTCTTGGCAATTCATCCACAAACTCTATAGATTGCGGTACAGCATGGGCTGCAAGATTCTGCTTGCAAAAATCCAATATTTCTTTTTCAGTTGCCTTCATTTTTTCTTTAAGTACTACAACCGCTTTTACAGATTCACCCAGCTTTGCATCAGCAACTCCTATTACGGCCGCCTGGGAAACAGAGGGATGTCTGTAGATAACTTCTTCCACGTCCCCAGGATAGATAGTTTTGCCACTAGAGTTAATAATGTCCTTTTTCCTGCCAACCAGATATATATAACCTTCTTCATCCAAAGTAGCCAGATCTCCTGTATGGACATAACCTCCTCTGATAGTCTCTGCGGTTGCCTGGGGCAGTTCCCAGTATCCTTTCATCATATTATCGCCTTTGGCAATTACCTCTCCAACTTCTCCCGGAATTACGTCATTATCATTCTCATCTACGACCCTCACTTCTACATTGATCGCCTCTTTCCCACAGGATTGCACCCTTTTCAGTACTTCAGGGGGACCATCAAGTACCAAATCATCCTCGCGGAAATAGGTTACTGGCGTTATCTCCATAAGTCCGTATACGTGGGCGAATATATTACCGAATACCCCAATAGCCCTTTTAAGCACCTCTACTGGCATTGGCTCTCCACCGAATACAATAGAGCGTAAGCTGCTGATGTTATACTGATCCATCCCCGGATGATTTAGGAGGGAGATGATGAAGGATGGCGGCATAAGGGTAGTTGACACCTTTTCTGTTTCGATTGCCTTCAAGATAACGTCAGGGTTGAAGTCCTTTAGGACAACGATCGTTGAGCCGACGTAGAAATGAGGTAAAATATGGAGAAGCGGAGACGGCCCCCAGTAGAGCGGTATAGTGATCAAATCAATATCGTCTCTTTTTAAGTCTGGCAAAATAACATACTGCATTACAATCTCAAGTATGCTCCTATGACTATGCATGACCCCTTTTGGCAAACCTGTTGTACCACTGGTATATAAGAGATAGGCAAGATCATCCTCACCAATCTCCGCCCTCGGTTCATCCGCTGGGTATCCAGAAATGATCTCTTCGTAGCTTCTCATTCCCTCGGTAGGGGTTCCAATGATGATGAAATGTTTCACTCCTTTTAAATCCCCTCTTACAGAGTTAATGGTATCAATATATTTTTCCCCCAGAAAAAGGGTATGCGCACCAGAATTATTTATGATAAAAGCCAGTTCCTTTCCACTCAACATGTAGTTAAGGGGTACCAGTACAAATCCACTCTTGGGTGCAGAGCAGTATAACTCCACATATTGATGACAGTTGTCCAATAAGGCTGCTATTCTGTCTCCTTTCTTTACTCCCAGGTCAGCCAAGGTATTTGCCAGCTTATTTACTCTTTCATTAAACTCCGTAAAGGTGAAAACACAATCACCAGACACCAAAGCGGTCTTATTGGGATGCCTTTTTGCATTCCTCGCAATTAGTTTTCCTATAATCATTTTTTACCTCCATTTTAGGCGGAATTTGTCTAAAGCTACTTCCTCATTTTTATGCTATTAGAGGCTCATTATAAGATTCTGACAAGGATTATCCCTGGCTCTCGCTAGCATCTTCTTCTTTTTTCTCAGGGGTATCTCCTTTGCCAGTTTTTCGTAAGGCCTTCTCCATCTTTTCTAAAGCATTGGCGGTCTTTTCCCGGAGGGGACCCATGATTGATTCCAAATTATTGATCTGACTTTTAATGTCCTGCAGACCCCCCGTTCGCCTAAAAGAAACTACAGCAAGAACCAGGGCAATAATAGAGATGATTAAAATTAATGCATACATATTTGGCCTCCTTATAGTTTGTTGTAAGATTAAAAAGATTCATTTTTTGTTCTTTTGTATTTCCTCAACCTCTTTCAAAATCTTCCTTCTTTCTTCTGTATTCTTACCATAGTATTCTAATGCCTTATTGAAATGGAATAAAGCAGAATCCAGTTTGCCCTTCAATTTAAAAAATATCCCAAAGTTTTGATGGGCATCTCCGAGAAGTCCTTTTTTACCATAAACTACACCCAGATTGTAATAAACATCGACAAAATCTGTATCCAGTCTCTTAACCCTCTGATATGACTCTATTGCCTCCTGGAAGTTACCGTTTTCCTGATAGACACGACCGAGATTATACCAGGCATCTTTGTCCTTTTCGTTTATAGCAACTGATTTTTTAAGAAATTTAGCTGCGTTTTCGGTTTTTCCCTCAGAAAGATAACAGATACCAAGCTCCCTTAAAATCTCACCGTCTTCTGGATGGACTGCTAGCGCCATCTCGAATCCTTTGATGGCTTCATCATAGTCTCCAAGTTTCTTGTTGACCAAAGCAAGACCATAGATTAGATCCAGTCGTTTTGGATCAGACTCCAGTGAAGACTTAAAGTGGTCCGCTGCATTTTTAGGAAGCCATGTATCAACTATCACTTTTGCCTGTATAATTCTAAAATTGTCAACATTATTTTTGGATTGCCCCTGTTTAGGAAACCTCATTAGCATCAGGTCGAGGTAATCGATCCTCTTTTCTACTTCTGGGTGGGTTAAAAGATAAGGAGGCACTTGAAAAGACTCTAAACGATGCCGTTTGATTTTCTTTAAAAAGCCAATCATCCCTGAACCATCGTAACCGGCTTTTGTTAAATAATTGAGTCCCAATCGGTCAGCCTCTTCTTCGTTTTCTCTGCTATACTTCAAGGAGAGAGTTTGAGCTGTGGCAATAGAAAAGGCCCCTACTGCGCCAGCTGTCTGGCCGCCGCCTCCGAGAAATACCCCAGCCAGGATAGCTGCTAATGTCGCAATGTTTAGTTTGCTTTCTTTTTCAATCCGCTCTGCAATATGTCTTGCCATTACATGGCCTATTTCATGGCTTAAAACCCCTGCCAATTCAGCTTCATTCTCTGCCAGGGTAATTAACCCTGTGCTAATATAAATATAACCGGCAGGAATTGCAAAGGCATTTGGGGCAGAGGATTTATATATATAGAAATTAAAGCCGAAGATCTTATTTTCTATTTGCAAGGTGATATTTTTGCCTACCCGGTCAATATATCCTTGAATTGACTGGTTTTTTATCAATTCCAGGTGCTTATCCAACTCAAGTTTAAACTTTTTGCCCATTGCTCTTTCTTCCTCTATTGTAATGGCTTGGCAGGGTTTTGTACGTAAAAATCCCCCATAAAATCCGTTTAGAAGGAAGAAGATCAGTATCAAAACAAATATGATTTTTTTATAAAAGGGGTAGCTTTCCTTCATGGTGAAGATATCCTCGATACAAAGAAGCTTACTCTTCAGCAAATTTCCTGAAAATCAGCACCCCATTGGCACCACCGAAGCCAAAGGAATTTGAGAGGACAGTCCTTACCTTTGCTTTACGTGCCACATTGGGCACATAGTCAAGGTCGCACTCCGGGTCCGGAGTTTCATAGTTGATGGTAGGGGGGATGTTGCTATCCCTCATGGTCAAGATAGTGAATATTGCCTCCACTGCCCCAGCCGCTCCCCAAAGGTGCCCGATCATCGATTTATTGGAGCTTATGGCAAGTCTGCGGCTGTGTTCCCCGAAAACTTCTTTTATGGCATGGGTCTCCACACGGTCATTGATTAATGTAGAGGTGCCATGAGCGTTTATATAATCAATATCTTCAGGGGCAATGCCTGCATCCTTGAGCGCCAATCGCATACATCTTATTGCGCCCTCACCTGAAGGCGAGGTTATGTGATAGGCATCACTATTAGCCCCGTAGCCGATAACCTCGGCATATATCCTGGCCCCTCGTTCCAGGGCTGAATTGAGTTCCTCCAGGATCACGACCCCGGCACCCTCGCCGGTCACGAAACCATCACGGTCATTGTCAAAAGGTCGACTGGCCTTTTCCGGTTCATCATTTCTCGTAGAGGTAGCCCGCATGTTCCCCAATGCAGCAACTACTACAGGAGTGATACCAGCCTCTGAGCCCCCAGCAATAACGGTATCACAATCTCCTCGCTGGATGAGCCTGACCGAATCACCGATAGCATGGGTGCTGGCAGCACAAGCTGTAGTGGGAGCAAAATTTGGTCCCTTAGCCCCAAAACGGATAGCTACCTGTCCTGCTGCCATGTTGATTGCAAAACTGGGAATCAAGAAGGGAGAAATCTCATCGGGAGCGCCCTTCAGCCATAGTTCATGGCCCTTTTCCCAGTTAGTGATCCCGCCGGCTGTACTAGCAATGATGACACCGACCGCATCTTCATTGTCGAAAGAGATATTAAACTTGGAATCCTCCATGGCCATCTCTGCCGCAGCCAAGGCAAAATGGACGTAGCGGTTCATCTTGCGCACGAGTTTCTTCTCTACAAAATCTCCGGCAGAAAAGTCCTTTACCTCACCGGCAATTTGAGTACGTAATTTACTGGGATCAAACTTGGTAATTCGAATGATACCGGATTTTCCTGCGCATAGTGCTTGCCAGCTTTTCTCTATCCCAGTTCCCAAAGGGGTAACTGCCCCCAAGCCGGTAACTACTACTCTGCGTTCCCTTATGCCAATATTTTTTCTCTCATTTTTTCTCATTTTTGTCCTGTCTACCGATGGTCTTTTTACGAAGCCATCTTCTTTGTACCATAAATGATTGCTCATTGCCAACCAAAATGATAAAAGCCTTGAATAATATGATAGCCAGAGGTTACTTTTTGGTTCTGGCTACGCCAGGTTAAACACTGTCGATCCATCTTTTTACTGGTTTTAGCATAAGATATGCCGGAAATGCCAAGAAAAAGGTAATGAAAAAATATCCGTCGTATCCAAAGAGACTGGCCATCCACCCGCTTGCAGCACCGGAGAAAGAGCGGGTTAGACCAAAGATGGCTGACAGGATGGCATATTGTGTGGCGGCAAACTCCTTTTTGCAAATACACATGAGAAAGGCTAAAAATGAAGCGGTCCCCAGGCCACCGCAAAAGGATTCTATAATAGACGCCAGATAAACTCCTAAATGCCCAGTATTGGGATAGGTTGCCACCGTTGCATACCCTAAGTTACTTACTGCCTGGAATATCCCAAGAACCCACAGTCCACGAAATATCCCATATTTTGTTGTGAAGCTGCCTCCAACAAGTGCCCCGGTAATGCTTGCAACAATACCGAATGTTCCGGTTATAAACCCGATCTCTGTAGTGCTAAGTCCCCTGTCAACCCAAAAAGGCTTTACCATAGGTCCCATAGCCATATCTCCAAGTTTGAAGGTAAGAATAAACATCGCTACCCATAATACACCAGGTCTTTTTAGCAGGTCAAAGAGAGGGGTAACGATAGTCCTTAGGCTTTGGGTTGACCGTTTATAACCGGTGGAAGGGAGTAAAAGACTTGTACAGGATAGCAAGCCCAAAAAAAGGGCTGTAAGAAAAAAGGTAATATTCCAGCCAATCCATCCCCCAATGGCCACTAACAGGCCACCTGCAACGATGAGGGCTACCCTGTAAGTGGATACTCTGATACCGTTGGCTGCTCCCATCTCGTGCTGTTCTAATATCTCAATGGAATAGGCATCGATGGCTATATCCTGGGTGGCGGAAAGAATTGCCAGGCCAATCATACATGACAAAAGCAATACCCCTGGTCTGGAAGGGTCAATTCCCATTAGAGCGATAGTCAAAAATGCCATACCGGCTTGTGCTGCCATGATCCAGTGCCTTCGTTTGCCAATAAAATCGACCGCTGGCGCCCACAGAAATTTTATTGACCATGGCAGGGAAATCAGACTCATTAGCCCAATATCTTTGAGTGACAGTCCATTTAACCTGAAATAGACAGGTAAGGTATCTATGAGTATCCCAAACGGTAACCCCTCAGCAAAATAAAGCAGGCCTATCCACCAAAGCTTTTTACCTGTGGTCGGGTACCGGTCTGATTCTTTTATACTTTTTATCATGGGAGCCCTAAAAGGATTTGTAACTGCTCAGGTGGATAGGCTGTAGGCAGTTAGCCTGTAGGAGGAAATCATGCGCGACCTGAACGGATAGCCTGTAGACTGTAGCCTAACAGCCTTCAGCCTAAACAACCTAATTAGGTCAATGCGCAGTGACTAACAGCCTTCAGCCTACAGTCTAAACAACCTGAGTAGTTACTTTATTTTTAAATATAGCCTTCAATTGAATGAAGTACCAAATGGTGGTTCGTGTGTCAATAAAAAGTTAGTTACTGAGCAATGAGAGTTTAAAACATTTTAACCTTTTTTCTATTTGATTTATTATTCTATAATTGATAGATTGTATCTGTGATTCAGACAGTAGACCATAGACATTAGACTTAGGGGAAGGAAATGGCCAGAGATAAAGATAAAGGGTATCCGTTTACGGTTTGCAGTTAACAGTTGGCAAAAATGCTTCAAGCTTTAGACAACAGCAAGCTTAAGCTTGCTGTTGTGATGCCTGCTGTTGTAAATAACCGTGAACGGTAAACTGAGAACCGTGAACGGTTACAGAAAAGTCTGATGCCTAAAGTCCTGACTCCAGTGCCTGAATTGCAGATATTGAGTGTATTCATACTGAACAAATAAATTTCCGGGGAGGTAAGGTTATGTTTTCCAGGAAGACCCTTGATAGAGTTAATGAGATGATGAAGGATTGGGAAAAGGAAGTAGAAGAAGTCTATGTTAAAAAGCTGAAATTTGGCTCTCCCCAATATACTTCAGAATCTGGGATACCCATTAACTATGTTTATAGCCCAGAGGACGCAAAGGATTCCGAGCCGGAGATGCCGGGAGCCTTTCCCTATACCAGGGGAAATAGGGCGCTTGGCTATCAGTACATGCCGTGGATGATACAGTTGCTCCATGGTTATGGTACCGGTGAAGAGACAAGGGAGCGTACCAAATATCTTATAAGAGAAGGCATGAAAGGATATGGAGAGACCCCGGCTGTCCTCTTTGCTGTGGATACCCCTACCCATTGTGGATTTGATCCTGATAGCCCCAAGGCCCGGGGGATGGTAGGATTGGGCGGGGTGAACATAAGTACTCTGGATGATATTCACACCCTTCTGAAAGACTATGATCTTCCTAATACTCGGGTAGCCGATAATATCAGGTTTACCTGCCTCCCATTCCTGGCCATGTATGTGGTTTATGCAGAAGGTAGGGGACATAAGCCTGAGGAGCTCAATGGGCAGAGCCAGAATGGACTGGGGAACAGATGCTTGACTACCAACCTTCCGGCTCCTACCCCGGATGCCCAATACAGACTGGAGATAGAGCTGATAAAATACAGTTGTCAAAACATAAAGAGATGGAACCACACAAACCTCTGTGGCTATGTCTTTGGAGAGATGAATATTACTCCTACCCAGGAACTGGGGATTGTGCTCTCAAAGGCTGTTGACCTGGTGGAAGGTGGGATAAAGGCTGGGCTGAAACCCGATGAGTTTGTCCCAAGATTCAGTTCTCAGGTTCATTTAGGCATGGACTTCTTCGAGGAGATAGCAAAACTTCGGGCGTGGAGGAGGATGTGGGCTAAGATAATGAAGGAGAAATTTGGTTGCAATGACCCCAGGTCCCTTCAGTATAGAATTCATGTTCATACCGCCGGTTCTTCCCTTACGTCTCAGCAGCCTCTCAATAACATAGCCAGGGCTACCCTTCAGGTGCTGGCCTGTGTTTTGGGCGGTGTACAATCTATGCATACCAATTCATACGACGAGGCCATCGGCTTACCTTCTGAAGAAGCAGTTCGTACAGCCATAAGGATAAACCAGATAGTCCTTCATGAGACAGGGATACCACATGTGACAGACCCTATGGGTGGTTCCTATTATCTTGAATCCCTTACGAATAAGGTGGAAGAAGAAGCGGAGAAAGTAAGGGCTGAGATAGAGAGCAAGGGAGGCTATTTTGAGTGTATAAAGAATGGATGGCTCCGCCAGCTTTTGGAGAAACAGAGCATAAAGTGGCGTCAGGAGGTCGACAGCGGTGAGAGAATCGTAGTGGGTTTGAACAAGTTTAAGATAGAGGAAAAGGAAGAAGTGCCTGCATTTACCATATATCAACCTGAGATTGAGGCAGAGATCACCGATAGGCTCAAAAGATGGAGGGCAAATCGGAATAACACTGAAGTAAAGGATTCGTTGGAGAGAGTAAAAGAGGCTATGTCTAATTACGATAATGTAGAAAAGGCAGGTATTCTTATGCCTGCACTTATAGATGCCGCCAGGGCTAAATGTACTTTAGGGGAGATGATGGAGGCGATAGTGGAAGTCAGTGGAGGCAGGATATATTCTACTTAGGGAGGAAACCATGGGTAAAGACCAGAGAAAGGAAAAGATGAAGGTTCTAATGGCACGTTTTTCGCTGGATGGACATGACCGAGGGCTTTTATCTATAATGAACAGTTTTAAGGATGCGGGCATTGAGGTAGTTTACATCTACTTCAGTGATGCCAAAGAACTTGCCAAGGTAGCCGAAGAGGAGGATGCAGATGTTATAGGTATAACCAGTTCCATGGGGCAGCACTTCTATATTGCGTCCACCCTTTTAAAGGCGTTGAATGAGCGGAAAATAAACGCACCTGTTATAATGGGGGGGGTTATACCCACAAGGGATGTGCCTCAGCTTATAGAGATGGGTATAAAAAAGGTATTTGGGCCTGGTTCTGCCCCTCGCGATGCCGTTGATTTTGTTTCCGGGCTTTCAAGCTAATAGTTCGTCCTGAAAAATAAAAAATTTCCTTTGGAGCAAACAACATCTGCCTGTGCGTTGCACGCAGACAGGTGAGAAGGATTTTTTGGGTACCCATCTTGACGAAGCGGAAACCTTCTCACGGATGGCCTTCTGCATGTTTACCATGATCAAATCTGACATTTTCTCTCCCATATAAGTTCCTGCCTACGATATACGGATTCTGTACAATATGATATTATGAAACATTTACGGCAGTAAAGGAGGCTTTTGTTCAAAATTATTTGTTTCTTTGTTCATAATATACAAATCGAAGGAATAAACCGATCCAGTATAATCATTGTTATGTGAATAATAAATAGAGAGTTATTAAAGGCATCCAACCAAACAGAAACCAAAGAAAAGACTTTAAATATTGTAACCCTCTACGGTAAATGTCTCAGCCTTGGATTGGATATGCAGATTTTTGGAATTGCCAGTAATGCTTTCAAAAAAGAGTGATATTGCTTTTTTGTTAAGAAACGAAGGGTAGTTATTTTTGAAGGGGTTCAGGTTGAAAATTCCTTGGTGGTCCCAACGGGAGTCGAACCCGTGTTTTCGGCGTGAGAGGCCGACGTCCTAGGCCACTAGACGATGGGACCGTTCTAGAACTCGGGTAGATAGACCATCCACCTGAGCAGCTACTATAGAACAAACAGGACCAATAGTCAATTACTTATTGAGTATGGAAACAACCTTTTTCCCTATATCCGCAGGGTTAACTACGACATTTATACCGGCATCTTCCCAAGCCTTCATCTTCTCTGCCGCAGTTCCCTTGCCACCGGATATTATAGCCCCGGCATGCCCCATCCTTTTGCCAGGTGGGGCAGTCTGACCGGCTATAAAACCAACAACCGGTTTGCTCATCTTCTTTTTAACAAACTCTGCGGCTTCTTCCTCTGCGTTTCCCCCTATCTCACCTATAATTGCAACCAGACGGGTTTCAGGATCAGCCTCAAATAATTCCAAAATGTCTACAAAACTAGATCCTACAATAGGGTCGCCCCCTATCCCAACGGACGTGGATTGTCCTATTCCCAGGTTTGTCAGCATATTGATTACTTCATAGGTCAATGTTCCGCTACGGGAGATAACCCCTACATTTCCCTTTTTATGGATGAAGTTCGGCATAAACCCGATCTTACCAATACCAGGTGTTGTGATTCCGGGGCAATTTGGACCGATAAGGCAGGAACCTGTCCCTTTCAATGCCTTTTTTACCTTTACCATCTCCAAAGCAGGGATGCCTTCAGTCATACATGCTATAAGTTTAATGCCAGCCTCTATTGCCTCCAGGATAGCATCAGGGGCAAAGGAAGCAGGAACGTAAATGCCAGAGGCATTTGCTCCTTTCTTCTCGACAGCATCTATAACCCTATTGTATATGGGTATGCCATCCAGGTCTGTTCCCCCTTTTCCAGGGGTTACACCGGCTACCACTTTACTCCCAAAAGCTACTGCTTCCCTTGCATGGAAGCTTCCTTCGCCGCCTGTGATCCCTTGGATAACTATTCTGCTTTGTTCATTTAATAAAATACTCATCTAATCCCTCCTTGCTGCCTTCTATAAGAGAGCTACTACCTTCTGAGCTGCTTCAAAAAGCCCTTCGGCTACTTCAAACTTAAGGTTTGACCCTTCAAGAAGTTTTCTGCCTTCCTCCACATTGGTACCCTGTAGTCTCACTACCATGGGTAAAGTCAGGTTCATCTTTGAAGCAGCTTCTATTACTCCGCTGGCTACCCTGTCACATCGTAGAATCCCACCAAATATATTCACAAGTATTGCCTTGACGTTTTTATCGGAAGTCAAAATCCTAAATGCCTTCTCAATCCTTTCAGCGGTAGCGCCCCCTCCAACATCGAGGAAGTTGGCAGGCGCACCTCCTGCAAGTTTTACAAGGTCCATAGTTGCCATGGCAAGACCAGCCCCATTTACCATACAACCCACGTTCCCATCCAATTTGATATAATTGACCCCGGTATTTGATGCCTCTATCTCCAGAGGTTCTTCTTCATCTAAGTCCCTCAACTCTCTAATCTCCGGATGTCTGTACAGCCCATCATCATCAAAGTTTATCTTGGCGTCCAGTGCCAACAAATCTCCCCCCCTTGTTAGGACAAAAGGGTTTATTTCTATCAGGGTTGCATCCTTTTCCATAAATATCCTATACAGCATCTCTATTATTTTCGAGGCCTTAGAAACAATGGATTTGTCCATGCCCAGACCATAGGCCAGTTTACGCCCCTGGAAGCTGCTAAAACTTACGACCGGATTCGCCCCAACCTTGATGATCTTTTCCGGACTTTTGGAAGCAACCTCTTCGATCTCCATGCCTCCTGCCTCGGAGGCCATTATAACCGGCTGTTCCTGATCCCTGGATCTATCGATCACGATGCCTAAATACAATTCCTTCTCTACATCTAATGCCTCTTCCACCAAAACCCTCTTCACCCTCTTTCCCTCCGGGCCTGTCTGGTGGGTAATAAGGTTCATCCCTATTATCTCTCTTGCTACTTTCTCTGCCTCTTGAGGGGAATTAGCCGTTTTGACTCCACCACCTTTCCCTCTGCCACCGGCATGAATCTGGGCCTTTATCACAACCTTTTTGCCTATTCTGCTTGTTATCTCCCTGACTTCCTCAGGGGTGTTCGCCACATCTCCATCAGGGATCGGTATACCGTATTCTACAAATATCCTCTTTGCTTGATATTCATGAATCTTCATCCTGTCTCCACCTCCGATATCCTATCTTGCATACTTTTTCATACCTTCTACATAAAGATTATTGCCGTATATATCTTGAGCTACTATTGCCGGAAAGCTTTCTACCTCTAATCTCCTAACAGCCTCTGGCCCCAGATCCTCATAGGCTATCACTTCAGCTTTTTTGATTGATTTGGCAAGAAGTGCCCCTGCCCCACCTATTGCAGCTAAATATACACATTTATATTTTTTCATTGCTTCCACAACCTCTTGAGACCTGGCCCCTTTCCCAATCATTCCCTTTAATCCTCTGGCTATTAAATAGGGTGAGTATGCATCCATTCGATAACTGGTTGTGGGGCCAGCAGAACCGATTACCTGTCCCGGCTTGGGAGGAGTCGGGCCCACGAAATAAATAATCTGACCCGATATATCAAAAGGAAGCTCTTTACCCTCATTAATAAGGTCAACCAACCTTTTGTGGGCAGCATCTCTACCGGTATATATAACCCCGTTTATTAAAACTTCGTCCCCTATCTTCAGATTCTCGACGTCTTGATTTGAAAGAGGGGTAGATATCTTTATTGGTTTTACCATTTTAGGCAACCTTTTTTAAAACTCTTTTTCTGTTTAATTAGAGACTGATCTCCTTATGCCTGCTGGCGTGACAATTAATATTGACAGCTAGAGGCAGACTGGCTATGTGGCAGGGATGCATTTCGATATGAACGGCAAGTGCCGTTGTTCTCCCACCCAGTCCCATGGGACCGATCCCCAAATTATTTATTTTGTTTAATATATTATTCTCAATTCCTGCCAATTCGGGATCTGCATTTGAACTTCCTACATGCCTCAACAATGCCTTCTTAGCCAGTAGGGCGGCATACTCAAATGTTCCGCCGATCCCTACCCCCACAATAATTGGTGGACATGGATTACCACTCGACTCTTTTACTCTATTCACAACAAAATCTATAATACCTTCAATACCATCTGAGGGTTTAAGCATGGTTACCCGGCTCATGTTTTCACTTCCACCGCCTTTAGGGGCCACTATTATCTTAAGCTCTTCTCCCTGTACTAAATCAATATGGATAATCGGAGGGGTATTGTCACCGGTATTCTTTCTGGTGAAGGGATGACATATGGATTTTCTGAGATATCCCTCTCCATAGCCCTGTCTAATGCCCTCAGTAATAGCTTCTTTCAAACTCCCCCCTGAAATCTTGACATCTTCCCCCAGCTCAATGAACACAACACCAAACCCTGTGTCCTGACATATAGGAACTCTCTCATTTCGGGCGATCTCTGCATTCCTTTGGAGTTGTTCAAGAATACTAACCCCAAGGGGAGACTCTTCAGCCTCTTTTGCCTTTTGAAAGGCCAGCAACACATCTTTCGGAAGATCATAGTTTGCTTCCATGCAAAGCTCTTTTACTTTCTCAGTGATGCAGCTTGCTTCAATCTCTCTCATTCCTTCCTCATAGCCAAGTTAGTTGCCTCGTCTGCCAGAGGCAGACAGGATTCAGAAGTCATTACGGTCTCATCTGCTTCAAGCAGGTAAGCACCAATCCCTCTGTAGCTCAATTCCATAATAATGAGTGAGTATTCATTCAGACTATTTAGCACAGGATTCCTTATATTGTCAAGCAATTTTGGACAATCAAAGTCCATCTTCTTGACATTTCCTATATGGGAGAATATATTGGATTAAAGACAAAATTATTTATTGGGGTGAAACAGATGGCAGAAATAAAGAGTACTTTAGAACTTGCTATGGAAAGGGCCAAAAAGATAGAAGTGTCGCCGGAAGAAAAAGAAAAGCTGAAAAGAGGAGAATACGCATCAAAGGCTAAAGGGATATTAAACCGCTACCTTAACGGGGATTTAAATATTAAAGGCTTGATAAAAGAATTGGCTAGTTATGACGGAAACGCAAGGGATACAATACTTGGCACCCTATTGTTCGGATTAGTCGACGCTATCGATATATCCATTGACAATAAAAGGTCGCTTGAGGCGATAGATATTCTTAAACAGAATAGGGTTAAACCTACACTGGACAGGATCAATAAACTCTGCAAGGATTTTGATGAGGAGAAGGGAAGTCGTTACAAAAAGACAGAAAAAGAAATAAGAAAAAGGCTTGATGGAATGGGTATATCAGGAACTGCAGTTCAGCCTGTAGTGGATTATGATGAAAGATGGCATCATACCCTTGCCACCAGCCTGTCTTCAGAATACGAAGCCAGGTTAGCTAAGCTCAAAGGTGAACTGTTAGATTTATATGCTAATTGATTGTAACTATTCAGGCACAAAGAATAAGAAAAAAGCAAAAAACAACACCTGCCTGCCGGTAGGTAGGGGAAACAACCGTATCGCTCGACAGAAATTTATGCTTACAATAAGCAAACCAAATAAACTTTGTGCCTTTGGTGCTCTGTGCCTTTGAACCTGAGTAGTTACAATTGATTTAACCTACAAATAGGCAAATATAGCTTTTTTTATAAAATCAAAATTCTGGATCACCTCATTTCTCCCCACTATTATATCTCCATGGCCAGGCAGCAAGTATTCCACATCCAGTCTCGACAACTTTTCTATACTCTCTTTTAGCAGCCTCCCGTCACATCCAGGGAAATCAGTCCTTCCCACACCCTGATTGAAGACTACATCTCCGGTTATAAGGGCCTTCTTTTCATGCCAGTAGACAGATATAGACCCCGGGGAATGTCCAGGGGTATGGTATATTTGAAGCTCGTTCTTACCCAATACTAGATTCCCTTCTTTTAGATAAAAATCTGCCTTAAAGTCCGGCATCTCCATTCCAAACATCCTATAAAACCGCCCACCTACTTCTCTTAGAAACCTATCTTCTTCTTTATGGATTGCCATCATCGCCCCATTATTGGTAAAAATCTGGTTTCCTTCGAAATGATCTGGATGGGCATGGGTACTGATCACCAGCTTTATCCCCTTGGGATCAATACCATCACTCTCCATAAGGGAGGACAGGTTAGTTACACGGTGCTTATGACCAGCATCAATAAGAGTAGGTGTTTTACCTCCCAGGTAGTAGCTATTGCAGTTGTTTTCCACCATACTGGTCCATGGATAATAATAAAGATCATCTTCCAGTTTCATTATTTATTCTCCAATCTTGTCCTACTAATTATTCGTAATTTTCAGTTTGAACTCACTAGCAAAAGTTCCAGTAGAAATCTATTTCTTGTAACTACTCAGGGGGCAGGAGTCAGAATCCAGTTTCCTTTCCATTCTGGCTTCTGAGTAGTTACTATAATATAGTGCATGAAGTTTAAAAAATCAATTGCATAATATAGCCCCCTTTGCCCATTTCTAAATTGCATTAACAAAAACTCCACATTTTCCTTGACAAAAGTGCGGGAATATATTAGGTTATAAAACTTATTATTTTAAGCGTGGAGCATATAATGAAGACTTTCAGTGCTAAGAAGAATGAAGTTGAAAGAAAGTGGTGCCTAATAGATGCCAATGGAAAAATACTCGGTAGATTGGCAAGTCAAATCGCTGTGAGATTGAGAGGCAAGCACAACCCTATCTATACTCCCCATATAGATACTGGCGATTTTGTAATTGTAATAAATGCAGAAAAGGTTCTCCTAACAGGCAAGAAGCTGAAACAAAAGGTTTACTATCGCCACAGCGGATATCCTGGTGGAATTAAATCGACTACTGCAGAAAAGTTACAACAAAAAAAACCCGAAGACCTTATAAGTCTGGTTGTCAAAGGTATGCTGCCAAAGAATAGCCTTGGCAGAAATATGATTAAGAAACTAAAGGTATACGCCGGAGAAGAACATCCTCACCAGGCTCAGAACCCCGAAATATTAACTATTTAAAAAAATGGCGACTTTCATATCACTTTCCGGTAAATTTTTGAACTACCGAATTGAGGAGTTTTTATAATGGCAGAAGATAGGTTCTACGCAACAGGCAAGAGAAAGACATCCATTGCCAGGGTTTGGTTGAAATCAGGTAGTGGTGAATTTAAGATTAACAATAAATCCCTTGATGAATACTTTAAACGTGAAATCTTGAAGATGATTATACAACAACCATTTGAATTTACCGATACAGCAGGGAAGTATGATGTCCTTGCCAATGTTCATGGCGGGGGAATCTCCGGGCAGGCTGGAGCAATAAGACACGGTATTACAAAGGCATTATTGGAGATAAACGGTGATTTTCGTTCTATCTTAAAAAAAGCTGGGTTTATTACCAGGGATTCTAGGGTCAAAGAACGAAAAAAATACGGGCAAAAAGGAGCCAGAGCGAAATTCCAGTTCTCAAAAAGATAGAGTTTGGCTACGCCAAAAGGAAGGCCCTCTGGCCTTCCTTTTTTTGTTGGAGAGAAAGAAAGATGCTAAGAGTTGCTATAATAGGTGCCAGTGGATATACCGGTCAGGAATTGATCAGACTCCTGCTCAGACATCCCGGTGTGGAAATCACTGCATTGACATCGAGAAGGTTTAATGGAGCTAGCCTGTCAGAGGCTTTCCCCGTCTTTACAGGAGAGATGGATATTAAATTCATTCACCCATCTACAAAAGCAATCTGTGATCTTTCGGATTTTGTGTTCTCGTGTTTACCACATAAGGCAGCCATGGATATAGTTCCCCAATTCATTGAAAAGGGGAAAAAGATAGTAGACTTGAGTGCAGATTACCGTTTTAATGATCATGCGGTTTATGAAAAGTGGTATTGTAAACACACCTCCCCAAGTCTCTTGAAGGATGCCGTCTATGGTCTCCCTGAATTCTACAGGGCTGAAATAAGAAAGGCAACACTGGTTGCCAATCCAGGTTGTTACCCAACCAGTGTCATATTTGGATTGGCACCTTTATTGAAGAACAAGATGATAGACTTAAATAGTATAGTTGTTGACTCTAAGTCAGGTACCTCAGGGGCAGGTCGAACAGTGGCAACGGAATATCTTTTCTGTGAAGTTAATGAAGGGCTTAAGGCATATAAGATAGGACAGCACAGGCATACCCCTGAGATGGAACAGGAGTTAAGCCTCCTTGCCGGTGAAGAAATAATTATCTCTTTTACCCCGCATTTGATACCAACAAGCAGAGGTATACTGAGTACTATATATTCAAAATCTCTTAAAGATATCTCGACATCAGAGCTGATAAGGATATACACAGACTTCTATCAAAAAGAGAGATTTGTCAGGGTATATCCCGAAGGTAACTTCCCCAATATATCCTTTGTAAAAGGCACCAATTTCTGTGATATAGGCATCCAATTCGATCCAAGAACAAATAGGATAATAGTAATATCAGTAATAGACAATCTTGTTAAGGGTGCTTCAGGTCAGGCGGTTCAAAATATGAATATTATGTGTGGACTCTCTGAAGATTCAGGGATAGATAGCCTTACCCCCTTCCCTTGATTATCTAAAGCTCTTCTCTACCCCTGGGAGGGACCTTCACACTGCCAATCCTTTCATATCCTCTAAAATCCCTTTAGCCGACTCAACCGGGTCTACGGCTTCAATTATTGGACGACCGATTACTATAAAATCCGAACCTGCTTGTATCGCCTCTTTAGGAGACATAATACGTTTCTGGTCATCAATAATTTCAGGGTTTGATCTTATGCCTGGAGTCACAATTATAAAGTCTTCACCGAGGTTTTCTCTGATCATCTTAACTTCTCTTGGGGAAGCCACTACACCGTCAACCCCTGCCTTCTTGGAAAGCTTGGCTAGGCGGAGAACCTCCTCATCTACTGAACAGTTAATTCCAACCTCTCTAATATCCTTCTCATTCAAGCTGGTAAGTAGTGTCACCGCCAACACAATAGGTTTTGGAATATTCAGTTCCCTGGCTTTGGCCTTTGTAAAATCAACAGCCATCTTCATCATATCAAAACCACCCAGGGCGTGAAGGTTATACATAAACACCTTAAGCTTTACAGCCTCCTGTCCAGCTTTGGCAACTGTATTGGGAATATCATGAAACTTTAAGTCTAAGAATACCTTTCCCCCATTTTTGTGGATTATCTCTAAAATCTCAGGCCCAGTATTGGTATAGAGTTGCTTACCTACTTTAAAAATTCCTGCATAATCCCGAAGTTGTTCTACCAGTCTCTTGGCATCCTGAAGGTTATCTACATCCAGGGCTATAATAAGCCTATCCTTTGGACCGCCCCCTTTAACTAACACCAAAGTTGCCCTCTTTATTATCCAGTAACTATTCAGGCACAAAGTTGTAGGAATACAATCGGAATGCAGGACACAACCTGTCCAAATGCCGCTTTGTAAACATCTTACAGAAACTTAAGCAACTCATTCTCTTCAGATCTCTCGACTTTGTGCCTTTGGTGCTCTGTGCCTTTGTGCCTACCTGAGTAGTTACATTATCTAAAGCATGTTATTAAAACTTCAGGGCAGTTGAAAAAGATCCTTAACCAACGGTAAAACCCTATCTCTTCGACACTTCTCCGCAATTATTATTGATTTCAGTGCGGATACTGCCTCTTCTAGATCATTATTCACCACTATGTAATCATAGTGATAAATGTACTGAAGTTCTTCTTTCGCACTTTTTAATCGCTTTTCAATATCCTCATTACTATCTGTACTCCTTAATCTTAATCTCTCTTCCAAATCCTTCCAGGAAGGGGGAAGAATAAATATATAGATGCCATCTGGATACTCATTCTTAAGTTGTCTGCCCCCCTGTCCATCTATGTCGAGAATTATGTCAATTCCCTTATGCCGGTACTCTTTTAACGAATCTATGGTTGTTCCATATCTATTACCATGAATCTCAGCCCATTCGACAAAGCTCCTATCATCTATCATCTTCTGGAACTTATCTTTAGAGACAAAAAGATAATCTTCACCATCTTTCTCTCCCGGCCGAGGAAGCCTTGTAGTATAAGATACTGAGTGATATAAGTTAGGAAAGAATTTTACAACCTCTTTACATAATGATGTTTTGCCAGCACCAGATGGAGCCGATATTATAAATAACAATCCCTCTTTGTTCATTTTAGACCTTTAAAAGACTTTATTTGTTTTGAAAAAGTATTCCTGAGAGCTAATTCATGAGAGTAGAGGAGTAGAGAACTGGAAAAGTAGAGAGGTGGTTACTACACTTCTACTTTTCTACTCTTCCAATTTTCCATGAAGCGAGCTTAGATGGGTCAAAAAATGGATGTTGAAGCGAAAAGGGATACTTTTTCAAAGCTCTCCATTTGAATCAATCCAATAGGTGGGTTCAGGTTCTAAGTTGTCTTTGAATCATCAGAATCGAATCTTTGCGCAACCGTTTCTGCCTGGACCGCAGATAGTACAACATGGTTACTATCGGTAACAATAATAGACCTGGTCTTCCTTCCCTGAGAAGCATCTATAAGTCTTTTATCCTTTTTTGCTTCATCTTTCAGCCTCTTCATGGGGGCAGAGTTAGGAGAAACAATTGCTACCACCCTTGATGACACAACTACATTTCCAAATCCGATATTTAATAATTTTAAGCTCATCGATATCCTCCAACTTTTTAGAATTTATCCGCCAGAGGCGGATTGATATAAGTTATTCTATATTTTGAATCTGCTCTCTTATCTTTTCCAACTCACTTTTGATCTCTACAGCTTTCTGGGAGATATCTGCATCATTGGCCTTGGACGCTATGGTATTGACTTCACGATTTATCTCTTGAAGCAGAAAATCCAATTTTCTTCCTGCAGAGTCATGCGTGCTCATTATCATATTGAATTGTTCAAGATGACTTGTGATACGAACCAGCTCTTCAGTAATATCACTCCTTTCTGCAAGGAAGGCTATTTCCTGGTTAAGTCGCTGGGGATCAAGTTCAAAAACTTCGCCCAGTTCCTTAACTCTTTTAGCAAGTCTATCTCTGTAAAATACCAATACCTGCGGGGACATAACCCTAATGCTGTCAATTAGCTTTTCAACGCTATTCAATCTCTCCAAAAGGTCTTTATAAAGTATTTCTCCTTCAGATTCCCTCATCCTTTCCAGAGAATTTAAGGCATCGTTAAATGCTTCATTAAATGCCTTTTCCTCCCCTTCCTGGTTAGATTCTATATCTTTAACAACGATTATATCCCTAACCCCTGCCAGCAAACTTAAGCTGATTTCTTCACTCAGATGTAATCTGTCTTTTAACTCTTTTAAAACAGAACAATATTCTTGTGCTAAAGGAAGATTTAACTCAAACCCTCGCCTCTGGTTCTCTTCTATGTCAAAATCTGATTGGATAGCAACTTCAAAGCGTCCCCTGGAAAATCTCTTGGAGATAGTCTTTCTTGCCTGGCTTTCCATAGGAGAAAATCTCTTGGGGACCTTGCAAGAGATATCCATATATCTGTGATTAACCGATTTAACCTCAGCAACTATACGGCCACCTTCGAAGACACATTCTCCAGAGCCATACCCTGTCATACTCTTTAACATAATTCTCTTCCCTTTAACCCCTTAAGTTGAAACACATATTTCCTTCTAATTGTATTCATCAATTCTATTATATCTATAGACCTATAGTCAGGATATGTCCAATCTAAAGCATGAAAGCTTTTATCTTCATATATCAGGGTTAAATCAGCATATATTCCATCTCTTAAATAGGGTCTGTGAGCATACCCTTTTCCTGTTGCCAGTATGAGATGGCTTAAAGAAATGTAACCAGGGTCAATGTTCAACCTTCTGTTTCCCTGATGGTCAGAGAAATGCTCCTCTATTTTATTGGTATATAGTTTTATATGGGACAACCTATAGGGCAAAACCATTTTATTAAATGAGAAAAACCTCCGGATTAAACCCTTGCCCATCTCTTTTTCATAGTATGATGTGAATTCAAAAGGGAGTATCTCAGAAATAAAATCAATACTGCCAAATTTCTTAGATAACTCTTTTGTGACCGCTATAATCAACTCTCGGGTTTGGGAAAATACACTTGCTATCAATTTGACTGGCTCAGGAGCCTTAGGTTCACTCATCCTTTTCTGACTTTGTTTCTCTTTATTGCTTCTATTAACTCACCCCTGGTTACTGCAGCCGTTCCTATCTCTCCTACTACAATTCCAGCGGCATAATTGGCAATAACTGCTGCCTCTTTTAAAGAAGCCCCTACTGTTAATCCCAGGGTCAGAGCGCTTATTACTGTGTCACCAGCTCCAGTCACATCATAGACCTCTTTTGCCAGAGTTGGAATGTGAGTTACATCTCCA
>JBAZOX010000003.1:0-28111 GCA_041648535.1 Desulfobacteria bacterium
AGTAACTTGCGCTTTCAGTAAATTTGTTCTTTTTTGGTAAATGTCAAGTAATATAAGCTACTTACAACGCATTTGCAAATTTAAGTTACTTGGAAGTCTCAATTACTTGTCATTTCGAGCAAAGCGAGAAATCTTTGTTCTGTAACATCCTGAAAACAGAAGATTTCTCCCTAATGTCGAAATGACAGATTCAACAAATCCGACTTTTTACGGGGTTGTCAAGCTTAAGCCTGTTACATCAAGCAGTTTCCTGTCTTTTTTATGCGTTGACATATATGTTCCCCATTGATACTATTAAATACTATGATAATTGTGTAGCATTTCTTGGGTTCAAGCCTTTAAGGTGCGAGGGCTTGAAGAAGTTTGTGTCTTACAGGAGATTAGAAGATGGAAGCGAGATTAAAGATGATTTATTGGAAGGGTGAAAGATTCTGGGTGGGTAAACTTCTTGAACATCCTGAAATAATGACACAGGGAGAAACATTGGAAGAGCTTGAGGAAAATATGAGAGAGGCATATATGCTTATGGCAATGGATGATGTCCCTGACGAACATGAAGTGAAAGAGCTTGCCCTGATGATATGAATCGGGTGTTACAAAGGCAATCGAGAGGGCTGAACAACGTTATGGCTATAAATATCATAAATAGAAACAACGTCCCCAAATGTTTGTAATAAATTTAATACCGATAAAAAACAAAAAAGGCATAGCTTAATTATTGCAAATTTATACTATTTATCTAAAATCAGTATTTTTTAGCTTATTTTAAGCTTGGCCGTTCGGCGGCTGAGATAGCGCAGCAGGCGGCCCCAATAATGCTCTTAAGAATAATTCGAAAGGATAATTGTGATGAAGAGCAAACCCTACAAATTTCTTTTATTTGCTTTCTTATTATTTTATTATGGGTGTGTTCATAATGTAATTGTGGATAATTATATTCCTGAACCCGTACAATCAAATTCCATTATAGCTATAACTGAATTTGAAGATCAGGTGACAAGACGTACAAACAGTATGTTTTCCATGTCATTTCCGCAAAAACCAGGGGCTCAGTTTTCGGATGTTCTTACATCCTCACTATTACGTGCTAATCGATTTAGGATTATTGAAAGAAATCAAATTGCAAAAATATTACGCGAACAACAACTTCAACTGACTGGTCTTATGAATGAAGGGAATTATGAAAAGATAGGTAAACTATTAGGTGCCGACTATATTATTATAGGATCCATTACAGACGCATGGTGGGGTTCAGATGTAATCACACACCAATCTTCAATTACAGGTAGTTTTAGAATAGTATCCGTAAGTACGGGATCAACATTATCATCGGGGACATTTTCGAAGCGTAAATTTACTTCGGACTTAAATAAAACAATCAGAGAGGTTACCGATGATATTGTTTTAAAACTGAAATAATAGGAATATAGTAGGAATATAGGGACACTTCCCATATTATTAATTGACATTGATGATTTTTTGGAGTAAAAGAATCTGATATGCCGAGAATAGCCCGAGTCATAGCCGCCGAATATCCCCATCATATAACCCAGCGAGGTAATAACCGTGCCGATGTTTTTTTCGACGATGAAGACAAAGAGTATTACCTGCAAACGCTGAAGAACTATGGGGATGAATACCATGTAAATATATGGGCATATTGTTTAATGACAAATCACGTGCATATACTTGCAGTGCCTGAATACGAGGAATCACTAGCACGGAGTGTGGGCAGGACAAATTTGCTATATACACAGTATATAAACCGCAAATACAAACGCAGCGGCAGACTGTGGCAGAATCGCTTCTTTTCTGCCATTGTTGAAGCGGAGCTTTATTTATGGGCAGTAGTGCGTTACATAGAGAAGAATCCGGTGAAATCAAAGCTTGTGAAAAAACCTGAAGACTATAGATGGTCAAGTTGTAAGTCTAATATAAGTGGCGAAAGTGACGGGAGATTGAGTAAGCAGGGATGGCTTGATGAAAAGGATAGGGACACATACAGGCAATTTTTGATGCAACAAGACCCCGAAACCGAGCAGAAGATCAGGCATGCGACCTCGACAGGCCGTCCGCTTGGAAGCGAGGAGTTTATGAAGAGGCTAGAGAGAAAGCTGTCGCGGCGAATTTTACCTGGAAAGGCGGGCCGTCCTAAAAAGGAGAAAGTGGAATAAATATGGGAAGTGTCCCTCTATTCCCACTCTATTCCCATCATTGAAGCGGTACGTTGCCACTCAATTCAGGCGTAAGGCAAATTAGGTAAAAGATAAGATGAAAAAGCATCTGCTTGTATTGGGCTTCTTTCTTATATCAGCTATCATTGCCCGGGCACAATCCTTCGATAACCTGGAGCAAGCTTTTCTTACACCTGAAAAAGTAACACACCTCTCCCTTAACAAATTTGACCCTGGAATAAAACATTTGCCTTCCCAAATCGGATCACTTGTGAATTTAAAGGAATTGGAAATCTCTTGCCAGGAAAATCTTGAAGATCTTCCAAAGGAAATCGGGAATTTAAAGAAGTTAGAAAAATTAATTATTGATAATGGAAATGGCTGTCAAATGAACATCACCATTCCATCATCAATTGGCCAATTACAAAATCTTAAAATCTTGATATTATATGGGGCCATAGATCCTCGTGAAATTGGCTCCCGTAAACCTGTACCCCCATCCAAAATCAAAAGATTGCCAGAGGGCATAGCAAAACTCCAGAACCTTGAAGAATTGAATTTGGGTAGAAATGGTCTTCAAACTGTACCGGTTGAAATTGCTTCCCTGAAAAAATTGAAAAGATTAGCCTTGGATTATAATGATATCCACCATATCCCAGCCTTTGTCGGAGATCTGAAAAACCTTCAAGAACTTTCAGTACGCTCAAACGGTGGTGTCAAGCTGCCTCAGTCGTTAAAGAAATTAAAGGGACTGAAGGTGTCTATGGGGAATAATTTTCTCAAATTAATAGATCAGAAGAAATTACGCAGCCTCTACCCTAACGCAGTTTTTTATTTTGATAATGAATATGGTGATGCTTCTGCTAATGAGAAATCCTCGAAATAATCTGTCCTATAACCAGCGCATACAGTGAATGCGTGCCTGCGGCTGGAAAGGGCTTAGGGGGCATTGTTTCTAATCAATAATTTACTTGGCAAGCAGTCGGTTTTTCTATAGAATCGTCTCAGGAAATAACGGGGACGGTTCTATTTAGTTGACGAAGGCGGTAACTGAGGGTACCTTTAAAATATGCCGAGAACTGCAAGAGTAGTTCCTAAAGAACATGTCTATCATGTACTGACACGAGGGAACAACCGTCAGGATGTATTTGAGGACGAGGATGATTTCAAAAAATATCTGGACCTGCTTTTTCGCTACAAAGAGAAATACCATTTTAAGTTATATCACTACGTTATGATGACCAACCATGTGCATCTGATCATTGAGCCATCTAAAGGAGGTGGCGATTTATCCGAAATAATGAAAGGGATTAACCTATCCTATGCTAGGCATTATAAGCGAAAAAATAATCATACGGGGCATTTCTGGCAGGACAGATACAAGAGCATTATAATTTCAAAGGACGAGTATCTGCTTGCCTGCGGCAGCTATGTGGAATTGAATCCTGTACGGGCAAAGATGGTGGAAGACCCGAAGGATTATACATGGAGCAGCTATCGGGCGTATGCTTACGGAAAGAGGGATGTCCTTATAGATGAGCATCCTGTTTATCCTCAGTTGTCTGGAGAGGAAAGAGAGCGGAGGAAAAAATATCGAGAGTTTGTACGAGGAATGCTCAAAGAGAAAGAGGCGATGAAGGGGGAAATGGAAAGTCGGATAGTGTATGGTAGTGCGGATTTCGTGAAAGATATGGCGACGAACTATAATATTTCTGAAAAGATAAAGCGGATGGGGCGACAAAGAGGATGGAGGAAAAATAAAGAGAACCGTCCCCTTTAATCCCCTTTAATCCCTGGTTCCAAAATAATACTGATTGAATTAGATGCTTTAATTTTAAAGAAAAAGGTGACAGCAACCTAACAATGAATATAATGAGCGAACGGAGAGATAGGTAATGGGCGACCCTATTCGAGACTCTATTCGAGAAAGAAACAAGTCAATGAGACTTGCGGTATTGGAAACGGAAAGATGTGTCGGCTGTCAATGTTGCATGTTCGCATGCTCACGAAGGCAGGACGAGGCCGGATTAACCAAGGCCTGTATTGCCGTGAAATCCGTTGGAGGTATGAGGCGGGGTTTTACCGTCATTGTCTGCAGGGCCTGTGATAATCCGCCCTGTGCTAAAGTCTGTCCTACGAATGCCCTTGAACCAGGAAAAGAAGGGGGCGTTTGCCTCGACATGAAGAAATGCATAGGATGCGGGTACTGCCGAGATGCCTGCCTCATTGGAGCCATTTTATGGGATGATACTACGAATAAACCCATGATATGTATCCACTGCGGTTACTGCGTCAAATTCTGTCCCCACAAGGTCTTGGGATTGAAGAAAAAGGAGGGGGTGGGCCATGTTAAAAGATGATCCCCTTGCCAATATCCTTTATATAGACCTATCAAATAGAACCTTCATGACAAAAAAGAGGCCTGAACTTTTTGACAGGTATATCGGAGGTACTGGCGTGGCTATACAGCTTCTTCATGAAGAATGTCCAACAGGTTGCGATCCCATCGGTCCGGAAAACCCGATCATATTCGCGGTTGGTCCTCTTACGTCATTGTTCCCTCTGGCCTCCAAAACAGTCGCCATGTTTAAATCTCCCCATACCGGCAATCTGGGAGAGAGCCACTGTGGCGGTAGAAGCGCGGTTGCAATCCGTATGGCCGGATACGGGGCCATTGTCTTTAAAGGTGCCAGTGATATCCCCATTTATTTATCCATTCATGGGAACAAGGTGTACTTTCGCGATGCCTCTTCACTGTGGGGGATGGGCAGTTCCGCAACCGGACGTATCATCAGAGAGAATGAGACGGGAGGAGGCTTGCGCACAATCATGCGAATCGGCAAGGCGGGGGAAAACCTTGTTTCATATGCCAGTGTGACGACGGAGACGTATCGTCATTTTGGCAGATTGGGATTGGGCGCCGTCTTCGGAAGTAAAAAACTCAAGGCGGTTGCCGTCTCCGGAAAATCATCAGTGCCTGTTGCCGACACAAAGCTTTACCGAAAAATGTATGAGGAAATCTATCAGACAGCGGTAGAATCTCCGGTCATGAAGAAATATCACGATCTGGGAACCGCCGAGAATATCATAGCACTGAATAAATTCGGCGGTTTCCCCACGAGAAATCTAAAAGAGGCAACCTTTGAGAAAGCGGATATGATTTCCGGTGAGGCGTTTGCAGCGGGATATTTAGGCAGGCGGTTGGCATGTTCTCATTGTCCTGTGGGATGCATCCATATCGCTGCACTCAGAGAACCATATAAGGATGAACCGTATTACTATAAGACGTCCATGATATCCTACGACTATGAACCTATATATTCATTAGGCTCCATGCTGGGTATTTCCGATCCCGAGGGCATCTTGAAATTGATGGATAGTGTCGAGACATGGGGGATGGATGCCATAAGCACTGGTGTCGTTCTGGCATGGGCAACGGAGGCACAGGAACTGGGACTTATCTCTGAAAAAGAAACGATGGGGATTAAATTTTCCTGGGGAGATCCGGTGCCATACATCAATGCGACTAGATTGATCACTGAGCAACCCAATGAGTTTTACATGGCCTTGGCAAAGGGTGCTGAATACGCTGCCTCATTATATGGAAATAGAGATTCTGCCCTGGCCTTTGGAAAGAATGAAATGGCAGGATACCATACGGGCCCCGCTACTCATGTAGGAAATTTAATCGGCTTGCGACACAGCCATCTGGACAATGCAGGCTACAGCATTGACCAGAAAGTGCTTGCCCAAAAACAAGTCAGTTCCGAGGAGCTCGCCGATATGCTATTAGAGGAGGAAAGATGGCGTCAGATATTATCAAGCCTGGTCGTCTGTTTTTTCGCGAGGGGAATCTATACGCCTGACATTGTATCGAAACTGCTTCCTTTACTTGGATTCGAGTTGAAACTTGAAGACATCAACAGGATCGGTACGGAAATTTATCGCGAAAAGTACCGGTTTAAAACAAAAGAAGGGTTTTCCTTGGACGAACTGCGCATCCCGAAAAGAATCTTCGAGATATCATCTCCTGTGGGAAAATTTGATGAAACATATATACGCCGCGCCCTAGACCGTGTGAAAAAGATTGTCGAGAAGCAGGGTGCTGATTGATACACCACGGTACTGCGAAGATAGAGAAGAAAACGGCAGTATGAATCACTACCCATACAGGTGTATTATTAAATTCTGATCATTATTGTCTCCAATGAAAAGGGTGGCCGCCCGCAATTTGAATGGGGTTATAACAAACAATGAGAATTGGCGTTCTAACCGGTGGGGGCGATGTCCCCGGTTTAAATCCTTGTATTAAGGCACTCGTATATCGTGCGGCTGATGCCGGACACGAAGTCCTTGGAATCCGTCTCGGCTGGGCAGGACTGCTTCACTACAATCTTGATGCGGCGGATAATGGCCTGTGTGTGATACCCTTAAACAAAGCCAACACGCGGACGATTGATAGAACTGGTGGCACATTTATTCACACCTCACGCACAAATCCAGGCCGGGTTCGCTGGAGTGAAGTGCCAAAATTTCTTCAAGACCCGAATCACCCACTGATGGAGAATGACCCGCCGGCAGATTTCACCCCACATGTGATCAAAGTCATCGAGCATCTTGGCATTGATGCGCTTGTAACCATCGGCGGTGATGATACGCAAAGTTATGCCGTGCGGCTGCATCAGGAAGGCATTCCTATTGTTGCTATTCCTAAAACAATGGACAACGATGTCTATGGAACAGATTACTGCATTGGCTTTTCAACAGCAGTAACGCGCAGCGTGAATTTTATTACCGCTCTGCGAACGTCGACAGGTTCACATGAGCGCATTGCCGTTGTTGAACTCTTTGGGCGCAACTCCGGCGAAACGTCTCTCATCTCTGCGTATCTTGCCAACGTTGACCGCGCAATTATTTCTGAAGTGCATTTCGATCCAGAGAAACTGGCAAGTCTTCTCATGGAGGACAAGCGCAACAATCCCAGCAACTATGCGATTATGACGATTTCCGAAGGGGCGCAAATGATTGCCGGAAAGATTGTTGAGTATGGGCAAGAGGACGCCTATGGTCACAAAAAACTTGGCGGTATTGGAGCAATCACGAGTGAGGCGCTGCAGAACTTGACAGGAATGCAAGTTATTTATCAGCAGCTGGCGTATCTCATGCGCAGCGGTGAACCGGACGCGCTTGATCGCATGGTAGCAACAAGTTTTGCCAATTTGGCCACTGACCTCATCATTAAATGCGAATTTGGAAAGATGGTTGCGTTGCTTGAAGGAAAATATACAACCATTCCTATTGATACACTTGCAAAAGGTTTCAAACGCGTAGATGTTGAGGAACTTTATGATACGGAGCAGTATCGCCCGAAAGTAGCGTATATTTTCGGCAAGCCAATGTTTCTTTACTAAACAGAATAAGGCATTGTTGACAAAACGGGCACTAAGCGGCACTAAGGGCAATAACGGGGACGGTTCTATTTAGTTGACGAAGGCGGTAACTGAAGGTACCTTAAAATATGCCGAGAACTGCAAGAGTAGCTCCTAAAGAACATGTCTATCATGTACTTACACGAGGAAACAACCGCTAGGATATATTTGAGGACGAGGATGATTTTAAAAAAATATCTGGCCCTGCTTTTTCCCTACAAAGAGAAAGAGGCGATGAAGGGGGAAATGGAAAGGCGGTTAGTGTATGGTAGTGCGGATTTCGTAAAAGATATGGCGACGAACTATAATATTTCTGAAAAGATAAAGGCAATTCTGGACAGGCAATTCTGGGTAATTCTGGGGACACAATACTTAATTATGGAGAGTACTTAGGGGCATTGTTTCTAATCAACAAATAGATGAAACAAATTCTTGACAAAATTATCCGTTGGTAGTACTATTAGTATTACTATAGGAGGTACAACCAATGCTAACCGTTCCCAAAATTATACCAATTTCCGATCTTAGACAAAACGCCAGCGATGTGGTCAAGAGTGTGTCATCTTCGAGAGAACCTGTTTTCATCACCCAACGAGGAAGAGCAACAGCAGTCATGGTCAGCATGGAAGTCTATCAGAACTCACAGCACGAAATGGGTGTTTTGCACCTGTTGGCCAGAGGGGAGAAAGAAATAGAGGCAGGTATAGGCCATGAGCTTGACGACGTGCTGAAAGAGGCTGACCGTTTTCTCGATGCGGCAAAACCTTGAAAATCCTATTTACCCCCACAGCTCGTCGCCAGTTTCTTGAAGCTATTGCCTATATTCACCAAGACAACCCCTCGGCAGCGGTAAGCTTTCGCCAAAAGGCAGAGAAAACGCTTTCCCGTCTTAGGGAGTTTCCCGAGTCCGGAAGGCTGCTACCGGAGTTCCCGGACTTGCCTTTTCGCGAGGTAATTGTAAGGCCTTATCGTTTTTTCTATAGAACCAAGGATAAGACCGTATGGATCGTTGCTGTATGGCATGGAGCCCAGCTACCTGATGAACCTGAAAGGGACAGCGGGTAAAGAGTCGCTGCACAGGATGCGCAAAAAAACGTGCCCCGGTGAGCTTTCCTAATTAGCCCCTTAAAATAGAAAACCTCCATTAATCCTTCAAAAGAGTGTTGACAATCATTCATATTTAGACTAGTCTAACTAGATATTTTATAATAGGAGGGTGTTATGAAAGCAATTTGGAAATTACAAGATGCCAAAGCACAATTCAGTAAGGTTGTAGAAGATGCGTTGAAGATAGGTCCTCAGTATGTGACACGTCGAGGAGCAAAGGCAGTTGTTGTCCTTTCAGCTAAGGATTATGATGATTTAGTTTCTAATAAACCAAGTTTCAAAGAGTTTTTATTAAACTGTCCCAAAATGGACGAAAATTTTGAAATTGAAAGACGACAAGATTACCCAAGGAGTATCGAACTGTGAATTATTTACTGGATACTTGTGTAATATCAGAGATCGTGAAACCTGCTCCCAGTTCAAGGGTAATTATGTGGATAAATAGTATCCCATCAGAACGATTATTTTTATGTTCCCTTACCATCGGTGAAATCCGAAAAGGATTGACCAAACTCCATGAATCGAAGAAGAAAGAAAGATTGACAGATTGGCTCAATACCCTATTAGAGAATTACCAAGATCGTATTCATTCCATTGATATCACTGTTGCCGAGAATTGGGGCGTAATGCAAGGAAAAGCTGAAAAAGAAGGGATGCCCATGTCTTCAATAGACAGCCTTATTGCTGCTACAGCCTATACTCATAATCTCATCTTAGTGACAAGGAATGAAGAGGACTTTCAAGCAAGTAAATTGTCCATTATCAATCCCTGGAATGATGAGGAAAATGACTGAGCTTGGGCTTTCGGGTAAAGGGGGGTAAAGGGGACGCAACCCTTTTCTTGACATTTTTTAATTTTGGAAGTGGTTAGTTATATCTTGATTTATAAGTAAATAGTATCCATGGATGATCACATGGCCATGCCATTAAGAATAGAATATCCAAATGCCCTTTACCACGTGACCTCTCATGGAAATGCACGGAACAAGATATTTATTAGCGATCAAGACAGGGAGAATTTTCTTTTTGTGCTTAATGCCGTCATTAAGAAATATAGCTGGCTGTGTCATGCCTACTGTCTGATGGACAACCATTATCACCTTATGATATTTCAAGACCAGACCCTATTCCTACCCTATTCCTACATGTATATTAAGCGATAAAGAAATTATGATCCTTGTACATCCTCCTGTTGCAAAGCCTTCCGAGCCGCCGGCAGGCATTGCCAAGCTTTCAGGCGCACTCCATCGGCACGGGATAAAACACCGGGTCCTTGATGCAAATTTAGAGGGACTCCTTTACCTCATTCATCAGCCCCAGTCAATATCCGACAAATGGACGGACCGTGCGTTCCGCAATCTCTCAAAGAATCTCCGGTCGCTTAAAGAGAGTCATATCTGCGGTAATTTCGACCGTTATAAACGCACCGTCACTGATATCAATCGTGTCCTTGAAATGTCCGCATCCCGGAACAACGCAACCTTGGGCCTCGCAAATTACCGGCATCATGAACTCTCTCCGGTAAAGAGCAGCGACCTTATCAGGGCTGCGGAAACACCGGATCAGAACCCATTTTATACTTATTTCACCAAACGGATTTCCGGGCTTCTTGAGGAGAAAAGCGCCTCTGTAATGGGATTTTCGCTGAATTACCTGAGCCAGGCATTGTCTGTCTTTGCGATGGCAGGTTTTTTGAGGAAGGAATTTCCGGGCGTGAAAATTGTCCTTGGCGGAGGCCTCATTACGTCATGGATGAAAAGACCCGGCTGGAGAAATCCCTTCAAAGGCCTGGTTGATTGCCTGATTGCAGGTCAAGGTGAAAAGCCTCTGCTGTCGTTTTTGGGAGTTGATAAAATCACAGAAGGATATTACAGACCTGAATACGATTCTCTGCCTGTAAACGATTATCTTTCGCCGGGGCTGATACTTCCATACAGCGGATCGGGCGGATGTTTCTGGAATAAATGTTCCTTCTGCCCTGAAAAAGCTGAGGGCAATCCGTACACCCCTGTTCCTGTTCTCAAGAGCGCGGATGATATTGAAGTATTGTCGGCAAAGATAAAGCCGGCACTTGTTCATCTGCTCGACAATTCCATAAGCGCTGCTCTTATGAAGGCCCTTATGGACAAGCCTCCCGGGGCAGGATGGTACGGCTTTGCCCGGATCAGCGAACATCTCGCGGACATTGAATTCTGCACGGCATTGAAAAAGTCAGGCTGTGTGATGCTTCAGCTCGGCATCGAATCGGGAGATCAGGGAGTACTCGACAAAATGCAAAAAGGCATCGATCTTGGGACCGCGTCTTTGGTCTTAAAGAACCTCAAAAAGGCAGGGATAGCAACTTATGTGTATCTTCTTTTCGGCACACCTTCCGAGACATTGACAGAGGCAGGGAAGACACTCGAATTTACGGTCAGACACAGCAGAGAGATAGGTTTTCTTAACCTTGCGATATTCAATATGCCGGTTGGCGCCCCTGATGCTGATGAATTTAAAACCGGCAGGTTTTACGAGGGTGACCTCTCTCTTTACACAGATTTCAAGCATCCTAAGGGATGGGACAGAAAGATTGTGAGGGAATTTCTGGATAATGAGTTTAAAAAGCACAAGGCTGTTTCCGCTATTATCAAAAATGATCCGCCGATATTTACCTCGAACCATGCGCCGTTTTTTGTTAAGGGGGAACTTAGGGACATGTCTTGATTTATAAGTAAATAGTATGCTAAGGTGATCCTATGGCCCGGCCATTAAGAATAGAATATCCAAATGCCGTTTACCACGTTACCTTTCGTGGATATGCATGGAACAAGATTCTTGGGCATTTTCGTCATTGTTTTCTTGTTGACGAGCCTAGTTGGCGTTTGTCCTCTTTACACCGTGTTGGGCATAAAGACGACTAAGAACAAAGAGAAAAACAGCTAACCAGGCGTTGGGTGCAGAGAAAAGAGAGAAAGAGAGAAGGTCATAATGAATCCAATCTCCAGGCTAATTGAAATTCTACACATCATCGTAGCAGTGCTCTTTTTCTACGCCCAAGCGTTTGCTGACAGCCCTTTGCCACCACGTGACTTCAACAAAGTAACCGATAACCAGGAATACGTCTTCGTTATGTTGGCGCCCGACGGAGTGGCCGAACACGATCCCGAAATTAGAAAAGTCTACAAGCACTCAGGGCTTTATAAGAATGACGACTCAAATACCCCGATCTGGACCGTGGACTGGTATGCATTCGAGGTCTTCCCCAACTCCGACGGCGAGTATCTTGTTCAGATGGGACCGTGGGCTTCATCCACTCATCAACTGGCTCTTTCCTTTCACAAGAACGGAAAGGAAATCAAAAAGTACCGGATTAAAGACCTGATTCATGACGAATCAAAACTGAGGCATACAGTGAGCCACTTCTTTTGGAGGTCTGAGCTAAAGTTCGATGACAAGCATGCTGTCCTATTTCTCAAGACAACAGATAATCAAACTTACAGGTTCTCCGTAAAAACTGGGGAAATTCTGCCCTAGCCAAACGACAATGATGCATCCAACAAGGGTATGCAGGCGACGGCGACCATTCTGGGGAAGTACTCAGGGACATTGTTTCTAATCAATAAATTACTTGACAGGCAGTGGTTTTTCTATAGAATCCGTATAATGCCCCGACAAGCACGATGAGATATTCTCGGTGCTTTGCATCACATCATAGTGCGGGGGATCAACAAAGCCGATATATTTGATGACGATCAGGATAAGACACGGTTTCTTTAGCGATACCCGAGCTGTAATTGCCTTGCGGGGCAGAGATGAGCTTGGCGTTTCGGCGGCTGAGATAGCGCAGCAGGTGGGCCTGAATACATCGGGTGTTACGAAGCCATCAAGATTGGATGATTAATATGGCAAGAATATTGGTTGTTGACGATGAGGCGGCTATCAGGCGCCTGCTTGGTGAGATGCTGGATATGAGTGGATACAAATGCGCTCTAGCTGCCGATGCAGCAGAGGCCCGGACATTCATTAGGGATCAAGGTTTTGATCTTATTCTTTGTGATGTGAATATGCCTGGCGAGTCTGGGTTAGACTTAATTCGATATGTTCTTGCCGAGCATCAGGAGACAGCAGTTATTATGGTCAGTGCTGTAGATGATACTGATATTGCAGAGACTGCTTTACAAATAGGGGCTTTCGGTTACATTATTAAACCGTTTAGGCACAACGAGTTAATGATAAGTATAGCCAATGCTTTAAGGCGTAGAGAATTGGAGATTAAGAATCGGATTCAACGTGAGAATTTAGAGCAGGCGGTCTTGGAGCGTACCGGAGAACTCCAAACAACTCTTAATAAGTTGAAAATAGCCACGGAAGGGATCATTCAGGCGATGGCAATGACAATTGAAATTAGGGATCCTTATACTGCTGGCCATCAACGCCGTGTGAGAGATCTTTCTTGTGCTATAGCTGAAGATATGGGCCTTTCAAAGGAAAGTATTAATACTATCCGAATGTCAAGCATGATTCATGACCTCGGGAAGATTGCTTTACCGTCTGAGATTCTCAGTAAGCCGGGTCTGTTAACCACGAGCGAGTTTGAACTGATTAAGACTCATTCCCAGATAGGTTACAACATATTGAAAGATATAGAATTCCCGTGGCCATTGGCTGAAATCGTACTCCAGCATCACGAAAGGATGGATGGTTCAGGATACCCCCAGGGCCTCTCAGGAATAGACATTCTCCATGAAGCAAGAATAGTGGCTGTAGCGGATGTTGTTGAAGCTATATCCTCCCACAGGCCCTATCGTCCGGCTCTCGGTGTAGATAAAGCTCTGGAAGAAATTTCAATGAATAAAAATGTCCTTTATGATCGAACAGTAGTTGAAGCTTGTGTAAAACTTTTCTCTGACGGTAGATTTGAATTATAACCTTCGAACAGTTACTGGTTTAAAAGTAATTGTCTTATGTGAGAATTGTAAATATTCTGCTAATATTCACTTCAAAGAGGATCCTTTATGAATAGAGGCATTCAGAAAATATTTTCTGAGATTCCTCAGCTTTGTATAAGGAGGATAAAATATGGGAGATAAAATCATTATTTACGGTAAAGCAGGTTGACCCTACACAAGGGAAGCCAGGTCGGCTTACGGTGAGGGTGCTATTTACATGGATGTTCTTGAAGACAAGAACAAACTTAAGGAAATGCTCAAGGTTTCCAATGGAGTGCGGGAAGTGCCGGTTATAGTCGAAGGTGAAAGAGTAAAAATAGGCTATGGTGGATCGTGAGGTATATGACCACTCATCGGTGATGGATTTACCCCTCCTAGTTGTTGCCCCAGTTGTAAAAAAGCGCACCTGGAAAGGCCAACATATCGGATCTGTTAGCAGTTAAGAGACGATAAAAATCTTGACAACTTTCGATGTGTGTGGTAATTTTTTGAATGAATGCTCATTCAGATTTTTTTCTTTAATCTTGCCATTTAAAAAGGGTTTTCCTTATTTTTTTTAGGAAGGATATTGTCTTTCACTTCATAGGAAGAGAGCTTTGAAAAATTACCCCTTTTCGCTTCAGCATACATTTTTTGACCCATCTATGATCGTAAATCGTAAGTCGCGAGTCGTAAATAAAAATAAAAGGTATAGCATCCATTCACGATTCACGATTTACGACTTCCGGTTTTTGACGATGTTCGCTCTCAGGGGTACTTCTTCAAAGCTCTCGGTAGGTTATGCAGGTCTCGGAAACTCGGAATTTCTATATTTTCCTATGGCGATAGTCATTAGATGTCTTTTAGGTTAAGGAGGTAATTATGGTTGGAATCAAATCATACGGGGCATATATACCCATCTCTAGAATGAATAGAGATATAATCGGTAATGCATGGGGCACCCGTTCCATAGGTGGCGAAAGGAGCGTTGCGAATCATGATGAGGATAGCCTGACTATGGCTGTAGAGGCTGCTATAAACTGCTTAAATGGAGAAGATCGCCAAGGGGTTGAAGGGTTGTTCTTTGCCTCAACGACTTCGCCGTATAAGGAGAAGGCATGCTCGTCCATAGTGGCTACCGTTGCCGATTTAAACAAGGAAATCTGGACGAGTGATTTTGCAAACTCTCTTAGGGCAGGGACCTCTGCGGTGAGAGCGGCGCTCAATGCCATCAAAAGTGGTGAAGCAAAGAGTATTATGGTAACTGCCGCTGACTGCAGGCTTGGAACTCCTCGTTCTGTTGATGAGCAGACCTTTGGAGATGGTGCAGCAGCCATTCTTCTAGGAGATTCAGATGTTATAGCCACTATAGAAGATGTTTACTCCGTGTCTGATGATATTACCGATGTTTGGAGAACAGATCAGGATACTTTTGTCCGTTCATGGGAAGATCGTTGGGTATTGATTAATGGTTATACGAAGAATATGAAGGCGGCAATCTCTGGGATTATGAAGAAAAGTGGGCTGACTCCGAAGGATTTTACCAAGGTGGTGTTATACAGCCCTGATGCCCGAAGTCATTTGGATTTGGCAAAGAGCCTGGGGTTTGATCCAAGGACCCAGCTTCAGGATCCTTTGATTACGACTATTGGAAATGTTGGGACTGCACAGCCTTTGGTTCTTCTGGTTTCAGCCCTGGAAGAGGCAAAAGCCGGTGATAGGATTCTTCTGGCTAGCTATGGAGATGGGAGCGATGTTTTTATAATACAAGTTACAGATGCAATTGAAAAAGTGAAAAACAAGCGAGGGGTCAAAAGGAGTGTGGGATTGAAGATGATGTTGTCTAGTTACGAAAAATACCTTGCTTATCGGCAGCTTGTATCTCTACCAGAGGAGTTTATAAAGCTTTTTCCTTCAGCATCGGTAATGTGGAGGACCCAAAAGTGGGTTTTAAGCTGCCACGGGAGCAAATGCAAGCACTGTGGGCTTGTTTCTTTCCCAATTCAGAGGGTGTGTTTTGGGTGTCATTCTCGGGATGAGTTTGAAGAGGTGAGACTTTCTGATAAGAAGGGCAAGGTGTTTACCTATTCTTTGGATAACCTTGCTGGTGGTGTAGATCCTCCAACAGTTCAGACGATTGTCGAATCAGAGGAGGGAGGAGCAAGGATCTATTGTCTGATGACCGACTGTAATCCGAAAGAGGTTAATGTAGGGTTGCCAGTGGAGATGACTTTCAGAAGATTTCACAGAGAAGGAGGGTTTTATAACTATTTCTGGAAGTGCAGGCCGGCAAGATAAGGAGGGAACAAAATGGAAAGTATCAAGGATAAGATTGCCATAATCGGGATGGGGTGTTGTAAGTTTGGTGAAAACTGGAATAAAAGCCCTGAAGATATGATAATAGAGGCGGCTTATGAGGCATATGAGGATGCGGGTATTGATCCTAAGGATATTCAGGCTGCCTGGCTTGGAACAGTCGGTGCCCATTGGGTAGGGATGGGAGGGCTTGCTTTGGCCGAACCCCTCAAACTTCAGGGGATACCCATAACCAGAGTGGAGAACTGGTGTGCCACCGGGCATGAGGCTCTTAGGAATGCCTCTTTTGCTGTGGCATGCGGCATGTATGATATTGCCATCGCCGTCGGTTTTGAGAAACTCAAGGATACAGGTTTTCCAGGATTGGGGATTGGACGGGGGATGCATCCTGTGATGGAGATGCGGAGGACAGCTCCCAGTAGTTTTGCCTTTATTGCTACCAGGTATTTTCATACCTATGGTCTTAGTCCAGAGGAAGGTAAAGAGACTATAGCCAAGATCGCAGTCAAGAATCACAAAAACGGGAGTATGCATCCAAAGGCCCATTTTCAAAAGGAGATAACCCTGGAGCAAGCCGTAAAAGCTCCTATTATTGCCTGGCCACTTGGACTGTTTGATTGCTGTGGTAATAGCGATGGTGCTGCCGTGGCGATTATTACCAGGGCTGACTTGGCTAAAAAGTTCAGGGATGATCCTATCTATATAAAAGGGATAGGGCTTTCTCAAAATAGCATGATGCCCCATTTCCAGCCAGGGTTTGATTGGACAGGTTTTGAAGTGACTCAAATAGCAGCCAAACAGGCATACGAGCAGGCAGGCATTAAAAACCCCCGCAAGGAGATAGACCTTGCTGTAGTTCATGATTGTTTCACTATTACTGAGCTTATTATTTATGAAGATCTGGGGTTCAGCCCCAAAGGGAAGGCAAAAGAGGATATCGATGCCGGAACTTTTGCTCTTGATGGGGAGCTTCCTGTCAATACTGATGGTGGGCTTAAGTGCTTTGGTCATCCTGTTGGGGCAAGTGGCTTGAGGATGAGCTATGAGATATACAAACAGTTACAGGGGAAAGGGGATAAGCGCCAGGTTAAAAATGCTGAAATTGGATTGGCTCATACCCTTGGGGGACATCCTTCTGTATCCTGTGTGATGTTATATGGCAATGATCGCGGTTAGAGAGGATTTTACTTTAAGGAGGGAACGAAATGGATTTTGAGTTTACGGAGGAGCAAAGGATATTTAGGGAGGCGATAAAAAACTTCGCTGAAAATGAGATAGGACCACTGGTTGAAGAGGCAGAAGAGACAGAGGTCTATCCTGTGGAGATAATTCCCAAGGCTGGAAAGCTGGGTTTCCTATGTGTCAGGTATCCTGAAAAGTACGGCGCTGCAGGGACAGATAAGCTCACTGAAAATATCTACATAGAAGAGCTTATGCGGGTGTGCTCTGGGATAGGTTCCGGGCTTCTTGTCCAATCTAGCCTTGGTACGTCCATGATTCTTGAGCATGGAACAGAGGAACAGAAACAGGAGTATCTTGTCCCAGCCATTAAAGGGGAGAGGATATCGGCATTTGGCCTTACAGAACCCAATGCCGGTTCTGATGCAGCGTCAATACAGACAACGGCAGTAAAGGATGGGGATCATTATGTGATAAATGGCAGGAAGATATTCATCACCAATGGAAGTATTGCCGATTTTATCTGTGTAGCCGCATACACAGATAAAAGCAAGGGCTCCAAAGGCGGAGTAAGCATACTTATTGTAGATAAAGGCACCCCTGGTTATTCTGTTACCAGAAAGTTGAAGAAAGTAGGGAACCGATCGGCTGACACTGCAGAGTTGCTTTTCGAGGACTGCAGGGTTCCAAAAGATAAGTTGGTGGGAGAGGAAGGAAAGGGGTTCCCCTACCTGATAGCTACCCTCAAGAGTGGAAGGATTTCCTATGGTGGAAGGTGTATCGGGGTAGCAAGGGCAGCCTTGGATGCATCCATTCGATATGCTGGGGAAAGGATCCAATTTGGCAAACCCATAAAGGATTTTCAGGTAACCAAATTCAAGCTGGCCAGGATGGCTATGGAGATTGAGGCTGCCAGATGGTTGACATACAGGGCATCCTGGTTGTTTGATCAGGGGAAAGAGTGTATGAAAGAGGCTTCAATGGTAAAACTCTACGCGAGTGAGGTGGCTCAAAGGGTTACCAGTGAAGCCATGCAGATCCATGGTGGATATGGATACATAATGGAATATCCTATTCAGCGCCATTGGCGGGATGCAAGACTTTTAACCATTACTGAAGGGACTTCAGAGATTCAGCAGATCGTCATAGCTAGAGAACTGGGCGTTTAAAAAAATTCTCTAAAACCCCCTTGACAATAGTAATTAGAAGTTGCATACTTTTTTAAAGCTCTCTAACAATAAAGGTGATTACAGTAAAGGGTGGGTTCTTTTGCCTTAAGTAATTTTACAGATTTGTTACATTCAAGGAGAGGTTGTTATGGAATATAAGAATATAATAGTTTCAAAAGAGGAGGGCGGAATAGCGGTTATAACCCTGAATAGGCCTGATGCGTTGAATGCCCTCAATGCCGAAGTGGGTAAAGACCTGAGAAAAGCGGCAGAAATCTTGAAGGAAGATGAAGAAGTGAGGGTTATTATTGTAACCGGTCAGGGAAGGGCATTTGCCGCTGGTGCAGACATAAAAGAGCTTAAAGATGCCGGTCCCTGTGAAGCCCGAGAATGGGCAAGGGCTTTGTTCGACTCATTTGATGCCCTTGGGAGGATGCCCAAACCAGTGATAGCTGCAGTAAATGGAATTGCCTTTGGAGGGGGGTGTGAACTGGCTTTGGCCTGTGACTTTATAGTTGCATCAGAAAAGGCAAAATTCGGTGTCCCTGAAATAAAAATAGGGGTGTTTCCCGGTGCGGGAGGAATGTATCGTTTAGCCCGAGCTGTTGGGATGAGGATGGCAAAGGAGTTGGTCTTCGTTGGAGACCCTATTGATGCAAAGACCGCCCAAAGTATTGGATTGGCAAACAGGGTCTTCCCTGCAGATAAGTTTTTGGATGAGGTTAAGTCCTTGGCCCGTAATATTGCATCAAAGAGTGGGATTACTTTAAAGCTGGCTAAACAAGCCCTTAATGAAGCTCAGGATTCTCCTGATCCGGATGGGGTATACAGAGACATCGATGCAATGGGAGTTGCCTTTTCAACCGCTGATCAGAAAGAAGGGATGACAGCATTCGTTGAAAAGAGGGCTCCCAAGTTTGTGGGAAGGTGAGAGATTAATAGAAGCGCAATTAAAAGGAGGAGGTAAAACTAAAGTGGCTGATGAATCTAAAGGAACACCAGTAGTGGTTCCCATGGTGGGAAAGATAGTAGCAGTAGATGTAAAAGTTGGAGACAAGGTAGAAGAGAACAGTCAGATAGCATTATTGGAGGCAATGAAGATGGAAATTCCAGTGGTTGCTCCTGTGTCTGGCACAATAAAAGAATTAAATGTATCAGTGGGGCAGACGGTTCAGGCGGATACGGTTCTTGGTGTGATAGAATAAGTAGCTAATCCTAAGGATCTTCTATTAATGCATGCAATGGGTCCAAATGTAGCAGGGTTTATGGGGACTGTTACGGCTTCAAGAATGTTTCTGACAAGGGTTGAATAGGATGACCATCCTGGGAGGACTTGTGATAGAAGAGGATATAGAAAAGATACAAGAAGAAACAAAAAGGTGGAACAAAGACTGTCTGGGAAAGCATACCTTCAGGAAGGCTGAGACGGATTGGGGTATGGAGATTAAGCCCCTTTATACTGTGGATGACACCAAAGATATCAATTATCTTGAAGAGATAGGCTTCCCGGGTGAATATCCTTTTACTAGAGCTCCCCATCCATCAATGTACCTTGGAAAGCTGTGGACAATGAGACAGTACTCCGGGTATGGAACAGCAGACGAAACCAATAAACGATATAAGTATCTTCTTGAACAGGGACAGACAGGACTGAGTGTGGCATTCGATCTGCCTACCCAGATTGGCTATGATTCGGATCATCCTCTTTCCCAGGGTGAGGTAGGAAAGGTAGGGGTAGCAGTTGATTCTCTTGCTGATATGGAAACGATTTTCAACGGACTCCCTTTGGATAAATTGAGTACGTCTATGACTATTAATGCCCCGGCCGCCATACTCCTGGCAATGTATTTAGCAGTTGCAGAGAAACAGGGGATAGGCCCTGAGAAGCTGAACGGCACGATTCAAAACGATATATTAAAGGAGTATACGGTCAGAGGAACATATATATTTCCGGTGGGTCCGTCCCTAAGGTTGATTACCGATATATTTGAGTACTGCTCAAAACATGTACCTAAATGGAATACTATAAATATAGCAGGCTATCATATGAGGGAGGCCGGTGCCACGGCAGTACAGGAGATAGCCTTCACCTTTGCAGATGCTATCGAGTATGTAAATGCCGGGATAAAGGCTGGGTTGAGGGTAGATGACTTCGCTCCAAGAATTTCCTGGATATTTAATACCCATAATAACTTCTTTGAGGAGATAGCCAAATATAGGGCTGCCAGAAGGTTATGGGCAAAGATTATGAAGGAAAGATTTGGGGCTTCTGACCCCAGATCATGGATGTTTCGGTTTCATACCCAGACCGCTGGCAGTGCACTAACTGCCCAACAACCCCTCAACAACGTTGTAAGGGTAGCGTTTCAGACATTGGCAGCCATATTGGGAGGCGCTCAATCCTTAGCTTCATGCTCCTTTGATGAAGCCTTAGCACTACCAACAGAGGAATCAGTACGCCTTTCCTTGAGAACCCAGCAGATAATAGCCCATGAGATCGGGGTTACCGACACAGTGGATCCAATGGGCGGTTCTTTCTATATAGAGAGTCTGACAAAAAAGATGGAGGAGAAGATAACCGACTATATTAAGAGGATAGACGAATTAGGAGGAGCTGCTGCTGCTATAGAAAAAGGCTATATTCAACAGGAGATTCAAGAGAGTGCGTACCGCTACCAAAAAGAAGTGGAGTCTGGAGGAAAAGTGGTGGTAGGGATGAATAGTTACCAGGTAGAGGAACCACTTCCCAAAGGTTTACTAAAGGTTGATACTGAGGTTGGAGCTATTCAGATAAAAAAACTTAAAGAGCTCAAGACAACCAGGGATAATCAAAAGGTTCAATCCACTCTCTTAGCGTTAAGAAAGACTGCTGAAGGGCATGCCAATTTAATGCCTCCGATAATCGATGCGGTTAAAGCCTATGCAACATTGGGTGAGACATGTGATGTGCTCCGAGAAGTCTTTGGTGAATATGAGGGAACCTCGGTAATATAAAGGTTCTTTGATCTATGCAATAAAAGGGGCGATTTGGGAAGGAGGACCTGGATGAATCAGGATAAAAGGATTAGGGTTTTGGTGGCCAAACCCGGGTTGGATGGCCATGATAGAGGAGCTAAGGTTATCGCTCGGGCTTTAAGAGATTCAGGGATGGAGGTTATTTACACAGGGATTCGTCAAACCCCGGAACAGATTGTTGATGCAGCTCTTCAGGAGGATGTAGATACCATTTTGTTGAGTATTCTCTCAGGGGCTCATGGTTTTTTGTTCCCGAGGATAATGGAACTCTTGAAAGAAAAGGGTCTAGGTGATATATTGGTTTTAGGTGGGGGTATTATCCCCGAAGATGACGTTCCTGAGTTAAAAAAACTCGGAGTCTCTGAGATTTTTGGACCTGGTATGTCTTCTCAAACACTAATAAACTACATTAGAGAGAACCTGTCTCAGGGATAAATACTTGGTATATTAACAGTATAGATTGGGGAGATACTATGGAATTGGTTGATGAGGTACGTAAGGGATCGGTTAGGGCGTTAGCCAAGCTCATTACCTTAGTGGAAAACGAGATGCCTGGTGGGATTGAGGCAATGGAAAAAATCTATCCTCTTACCGGCAATGCCTATATAATTGGTATTACCGGACCTCCTGGAGCAGGTAAAAGCACGCTGACCGATAGGATAACAAAAGAGCTTAGGCGTCAGAACTATACTGTGGGGATTATAGCTATTGATCCAACAAGTCCGTTTACCGGTGGGGCATTGCTAGGTGACAGGGTAAGGATGCAGGGAGTAAGTAGTGATGAGGATGTTTTCATTCGCAGCATGGCTACCAGAGGGAGTCTGGGTGGTCTTTCCAGGGCAACGTCAGACACAGTGAAGCTCCTTGATGCCTATGGTAAGGATTATATTATTATCGAAACCGTAGGGGTTGGGCAAGACGAGGTGGACATTGTTAGAACTGCTGACGTGTCGATTCTCGCTGTAATGCCAGGTGGTGGTGATGATATCCAGGCAATAAAGGCCGGTATTATGGAGATTGGGGATATATTTGTAGTAAATAAGGCAGATAGGGATGGGGCCGACAGATTGGTTACGGAGATTAAGATGATGTTAGGACTGAGTTCAACTGAAAGAGAATGGACTCCTCCCGTCATTAAGACTATAGCAACTGAAGATCAGGGCATCGATACCCTTGTTGAAAAGATTAAGGAACATAGAGAGTTTTTGGTTAAAAGCGGTATGCTGGCTTGCCGACGGAAAGAAAGGATCCGATGCGAAATAATTAAGATGGTTGAATACGAAATATACCGTTATCTCGATAGTTTAATAGCAGAAAATAAGGATTTTTTCGAACAGCGCTTGGAAGATATCGTAAACAAAAAGGAAGATCCGTATCTGTTAGCAAAAAAGACAGTGGAGACAATAGCTAAAAGGATATCAAGGAACGCCAATGTATAGAAGCAAAGTAAGCGTCCAGCGGTCAGCACTCGGGGATCAGCAAGATATGTTATAATAAATTCGCATCAGGCGGACTAAAGGATTTGTTTTTTGGCTGATAGCTGAATGCTCACGAAGTGAAAAGGGAGAACAAATGAAGATAAAGAAGATTGACCATATCGGTATAGCGGTAAAAAGCTGTGCTCCGGCTTTGAAGTTCTATGAAGATATACTGGGCATGAAGTCTGTTGGATCAGAAACCGTGGAAGAGCAAAAGGCTACTACCGTATTTCTGCCAATAGGAGACAGTGAGCTGGAGTTATTGGAATCCACATCTCCAGATGGAGCTATAGCTAAGTTTATCGAAAAGAGAGGAGAGGGGATTCAGCATATCTGTCTTCAGGTAGAAAACATTGAAGAGGCATTGAGAGAGCTAAAAGAAAAGGGTGTGAAGCTGATTGACGAAACTCCCCGAAGGGGAGCAGGAGGGGCAAAGATAGCCTTTTTGCACCCCAAATCAACTTTTGGAGTATTAATAGAGATAAGCGAGAGATGAGGGAGATTTGGAGAATTATGAAGAAGGTGCCCCAGAGATTTATTAAACTGTCTTCCTTAATCCTATTATTTATCTTTATATTCTGTTCCCTCACTTATGCTGACAACATACTGAAGGTAGCTGTGCTCCCATTCCAGATAAACAGCTCGGAAAATTTGGATTATCTAAAGAAGGGAATCCTGGATATGCTTACATCCAGGATTTCTGTAGAGGGTAAGGTTGTAGTTCTTGAGAATAAACTGGTAAGTGATGTCCTGTCTCAAATTAATGAGAGTCCGACAACTGAAGAAGCGATAAGGAAGATCGGCACTCAGCTTGGTGTGGATTTTATTATTTCGGGCAGCCTGACTAAGATAGGAGATAGTGTTAGTATTGATGCCAAGATGTTTGACCTGAAGGAGAAGAAATCCGTAACATCTCTATTTGCCACAAGCAAAGGGCTGGATAATGTAATTCCTGAAATCAGTGAGTTTGCTTTGAAGGCCAATTCCAGGATTACAGGCAAACCTTATTCTGTCTATTCATCTCCACCTTCACCTCCACCTCCTACTGCCAGTGAAGAGGCATCTGCTTTTATGTCAGGATTTCTTGTCCCTAAAAAGGGGAAGGGCCCTTCTTCCGATACCGGTTCTGAATTTGTAATGTCTGGTGATCCTCTGCGTCTCAAGAAGGGATTTTGGAAGAGCCAAAGGCTGGACTTCGGGATTAAAGGTATTGCTGTTGGAGATGTGGATGGGGATGGAAAAAAGGAAACGGTTGTTATCGACAAGGATAGCATATATATATATAGATACTCAGAAGATAGGCTGGCATTGATAAAAAAGATTAAAGGAAAGAAATCCGACAACTATCTATCCCTTGATGTGGCCGATATTAATAAAAATGGAATTTCAGAGATCTTTGTAACCAACCTTGTCGATACCAGACTGGAATCCTTTGTTATGGAGTTCCAAAAAGGAGATTTTGTAAAGATTGAACCAGGCATCAACTATTTTTTTAAGGTGATTGAGACGTCCAAAAATGGTTCCATGCTTCTTGGCCAAAAGGCAGGGCTGGATGGTATTTTTTACGGTGGTGTAACTCAACTGGTATGGAAAGACAACAAATACATGGAAGAAAAAAATATCCCCCTTCCCAAAGACGCCATAGTGTATGGTTTCAACTTGATTGATGTTGATAAAGATGGGAAAGAGGAGATTGTTCTGATCGATAATTACGATAACTTGAAGGTTTTTTCTAATACCGGGGAGTTGATGTGGAAGAGTGATGAAATATATGGAGGGACAAAAAACTTCTTAACCAAGTATCCGAGCGGTACGAAACCGGTTGACTCCCTTGAGGGGCTTGAAACTAGATTGTACCTTCAAAATCGGATACTGCTTCAAAATCGTAAAGGAGAAAATGCAGTAATTGTCGCAAAAAATATTCCAGGTGCTGGAAAGTTATTTGAAAGAACCAGAATGTATAAGGACAGCGAAATTTATAGTTTTACCTGGGATGGTCTGGGTTTATCAGAGGATTGGAGAACAAAAAAGATTCCCGGATATGTTGCCGATTTTCAGATTAAGGATATAAATAATGACGGGAAAGATAGATTGGTGGTTGGAATTATCCAAACCTCTAGTGACGCATTATTTGGAAATGACAAGAGTTATATCTTGGTCTATGAGTTAATGAATTAAATCCCCTTTTTCAATTGTCTGAAATTCAAAAAACCTTTTAATGATTCCACAAAAGATTTTTTGTTTGGATATTAACTACGAGTATTAGGCTATCAAGGGCGGTGTAGCTCAGTTGGTTAGAGCATGCGGCTCATATCCGCAGTGTCCGGGGTTCAAATCCCTGCACCGCCACCAAAAAAACTCTCTCCCGAATCAACTTTTATGGCTTCCTAAAAAGTCCATTCCCTATCCTTTTTAAATCCCCTTTTGAATGATTCCATGAAAGAGAAAAAATCTTGACATAATGATATATAATATTATATGAATATAAATTCAAAATATAGAATACATATTACAAAGAGGTAATTTCATTGCAACAGGTGAGCAGGAAGAAAAGGGAGTACCAGGCAAGAAGGTCTGAGATCCTTGGTGCAGCAGAGAGGTTATTTGCAAGCAAGGGATTCCACAATACTACGATGGCGGAGATTGCTCAGGAATCGGAATTCGCTATTGGAACGCTATACCAATTTTTCAAGAACAAGGAAGACCTTTATTATACCATGGTCATTGAAAAACTAGATCTTTTATATTCTAGCATTGGGAACAAGGTTCACAGGTTCAGGGATAGCCTTAAGAAGATCGAAAGTCTGATTAAAACCCAGCTCTCCTTTTTTCAGGATAACAGGGACTTCTTTGCGATATTCATCAAAGAAAGAGGGTCTCTGGAGGCTACGGTAAATGAAGATTTTGGAGAAGCCCTTCGCCAAAAATATCTTTCCTTTATTGATCTTGTAACTCAAGTAATGCTTACAGGTATAGAACAATCCAATCTCAAGGATTTGGATGCAAGGGAAATGGCATGGGCATTGTTGGGCATTATAAATTCTTTCGTCTTTCAATGGATCATCAATCCGCGGGGAGCCTCCCTGGTTTCTAAATCAGTGGTAATCATGGATCTCTTCTTGCGAGGTGCAGGGGAGGTTATAAAGGAGTAGGTATGATTGAATTCAAATCGATTTCTGTAGCTTCTACTATTCTTAATCCACTAAAGGAGTTTAGGGAAGATAGGATTGAGATGGAGATCAGGTACGATCCCCTGTTGGGGGAGCGTTGTGATTTATCTCATTTTGCTCTCTCTCCATCAGAAAGGACTGACCTGAATTCGATAATCGAAAAGTCACTGGAAAGGCCTTGTCCATTCTGTCCGGAACTGGTTGATAAGTTCACCCCGAAATTTTTGCCAGGTATTTTCCCTGAAGGCAGGATTAATCAGGGAGAGGCATGGTTGATCCCCAATATCTTTCCATGGACCCTTCACAATCCCCTTGTTGTGGTTTCCTCAAATCATTTCGTTGGCATGAAAGGATTTCATCCTGTGATGCTCACGGATGCAATCCGCCTTTCTCAGCGCTATATGTCCAGGATAAGGGAAATGGGTGATGAGGTGGACTCTTGGTCTGTTGGTTGGAATTACATGCCACCGTCGGGTGGGAGTCAGGTGCATCCACACCTCCAGGTGATGGGACAGAATTATCCAACTCCCCTGGAAGAAAAGGTGATAAATGCCTCCAGGGATTATCACAAACGATATGGCGGGGTATACTTTAAAGACCTCGTAAAGAAAGAGAAGGAATTGGGACTGCGATATCTGGGAGAGACGGGGGATGTCTCGTGGATTGTCAATTTTGTATCGCGAAGCTGGCTCTTTGAGATCATTGCTGTCTTTCATGGAACAGGGACAATCCTCGAACTTTCTCCAAAAGAGCTTAACGATTTCTCAGAAGGACTCATAAGGGTTTTCAATTACTGTGATAGCAAGAATCTGTACAGTTTTAACCTGAACCTTTACTCTTGTAATGAAAAGACAAGGGATTATTTGCCGACATATGCCAGATTTGTACCGAGATTTCTCTATTCTCCTGTTCAGGCGGCTGATGCAAGCATAGGGAGGATTCTCCATGACTGGTGTTTCATGTTTCTGAGACCGGAAGATGTGTGTAAAGAGATGAGACCCTTGTTTGAAGAGGGTTAAGGCTTTGAAAAATTCGCTCCAAGGGGGGATTCTTCAAAGCTCTCGGCAGGTTGTGCAAAGGTCTTATCCATGAATAAAAGTGAAACTACCAAAAATGTAAGGGGCAGGGATAAAGGATAGAGGATCGGAGAACACGATGGAGAAACCAACCTTTCAGGATTTATTGACGATGGAAAAAAAGCTATTAAAAACAGCAAGAGTTATTTTCTCATTTTTTATTATTTTATTGATAACTTTCCTCCCTGCATGTTCCAGAAAAGCAGCGGAGCCTCCCAAAAAACCACCGGTGCCGGTAGCATCAGGCACTGTTAGCCAAAAGACTGTTCCTGTCCATATCCGTGCCATCGGCAATGTTGAAGCCTATTCCACAGTATCGGTTAAATCTCAGATCGGGGGAGAACTTATCCGTGTCCATTTTAAGGAAGGTCAGGATGTACAAAAGGGGGATACCCTCTTCACTATTGACCCGCGTCCTTACGAAGCTGCTCTGAAACAGGCGGAGGCAAACCTCGCAAAAGATATTGCTCAACTCGAAAATGCCCGTCAAAATGTCCGACGTTATGCCGAACTTGTGAAGAAAGGTTATGTAGCCCAAGAGCAGTATGATCAGATTAACACCAGTGCTGCTGCGCTGGAGGCAACGGTAAACGCCGACAAGGCTGTAGCCGAAAATGCCCACTTGCAGTTGAAATACTGCTTCATCTGTTCTCCCGTTACCGGACGCACAGGGAACCTCATATCCTACCAGGGAAATCTTATCAAGGCGAATGCTGATAATTCCATGGTAGTCATCAATCAGATTCAACCCATCTATGTGACTTTTTCAGTGCCTGAACAAAATCTTTCAGAGATAAAAAAATACATGGCAGAAGGAAAACTGAGGGTTTAAGCATTATTATCAAAAGAAAATATGAAACCTGAGCAGGGGGTGCTTACTTTTATAGATAACGCTGTAGATTTGACGACAGGAACCATCAAGCTCAAAGGGACTTTTGCCAACAAGGGAAAAAGGCTCTGGCCAGGGCAGTTTATAAACGTAGTCTTGACGCTAACATCACAGCCCAATACTGTTGTTGTTCCTTCGCAGTCGATTCAGACAGGCCAAAAGGGGCAGTATGTGTTTGTCATAAATAACAATCTCACTGTTG
>JBAZOX010000004.1:0-23762 GCA_041648535.1 Desulfobacteria bacterium
TACGCCGCTGGAGAATTCGGCTCCATCTACGGTATGCTTTACCCCTCCGCGGGAAGCAATCTCGCCGAATGTATTGCCTTTGGACGTATCGCCGGTGAAAATGCCGTAAAGGAGGGCATCATACAGCAGATAAAGGTGCGAGGGCTTTGAAGGGGGACTCCTTCAAAGCCCTCGATATAATGTGTTTGAATATGAGGAGAAGTAGTCATTGTCCAGACCACAAAATAAAACGGAGGTGTTAAAATGGTAGAGATTAAGAAGATATTGGTTCCTATAGACTTTTCTGATTTTTCTATACGTGCATTGAAATATGGGGTAGCTCTTGCCAGGCACTTTGGAGCAAAAATCTGTCTCTTACATGTGATTTCTCAAGAGTTGCTAAATGAAATAAAAACCGTTCGGGGCTTCTTAGGCGAAGATGATCCCCCAGGAGAATTCTTGGCAAGAAAGAAACGCGACATTAATGAAAAGATTGAGAAAATTGTGAATGGAGAAACAGATCAAACCTTATTTGAAGGACAACTTATCGAAGTAGGTATTCCAGCCGAAGAAATCATCAGGGTAGCTAAAGAAAGAAAAGTTGATTTGGTTGTTATTGCTACCCGTGGCAGGTCGGGGTTGAGCCACATTCTTATGGGAAGTGTAGCTGAAAAGGTTGTAAGGAGATCACCGTGTCCTGTTCTCTCCGTGAGGGGAAAAACAGAAGAAGGCAGTGCGTTATAAGCGTTCAGTGAAAAGCAGAGCGTTTCTTTATTAAGATGTCATCTCGACCGAAGGGAGAGATCTTTTTAACTAGCCGTTATAAATAAGATTTCTCGTTTCACTCGAAATGACAGCATTGCAATGTTATTTACGAAACGCTCTACTAGGCAGGTACTAAACATAGCATTGATTAGGGAGGAAATAAATGGTTTTAGAAAGGGCAGGTGAAATTATAGCTGCTCCAGCGAAGCTTAAACTTGAGGTTAAAGATGGGGAACCTTTAGAAAAGGCGATCTATAGCACCTTGAAGTATGCTATAAAATACGGTTATCTCATGCCCGGTGAAAGATTAGTGGAGGCCACTCTGGCCGAAGAATTGGAGGTAAGTCGTACCCCGTTGCGGGAAGCGATAAGAAGGCTGAGCTTTGAAAAGATCGTTGAGATAATCCCAAACAAAGGAGCCACAGTTCGCAAACTTCAATATAAAGAGATAGAAGATATCTATTTTATCACCGCTGTCCTGGCTGGAGCAGCGGCTGGACAGGCTGTAAAATACATGGAGACTAACGATATTGAGAAGCTCAAAGAGTATCAACTGCAAATGGAAACCGCTATCCTGGAAAACGATTACGAAAGATGGTTGAGGTTAAATGAAAGACTCCATGGGGTATTTGTGAGGAAATGTGGCGTAATAGGCCTTGTGGAATTGATTCGAGAGAAGGTGGACATGATCCCTCAAAATTGGTATCTCATTACGATGCGTCCTTATCCATTAAAGGTATATATGGAGGCTCATGAAAGGATAATCGAGGCCTTCATTAAGAAAGATGCCAACTTAGTAAGGTCTCTCGTAGAAAACCATATCACGATAAATGGTGAGATGCTCCAGGAGTATCTTGGAGAGATCGCTAGAACTTAGATTAGCAGATAACGTGTTTTTATGTGATGAACATCTTATTAGGTGTGGTAACTACTCAGGCACAAAGTGGCAAAGGCACATAGGCACAAAGTAGAGTGGGGTCGTTTGCTGAATAGTTACTAGATTATCGTTCCGTAAATTCAATGTCATATCGACCAAAGGGAGATATCTTCTAACATTGCATATTCATTAAGATTTCTCGCTTTGCTCGAAATGACAGTATTGCATATGTATTTATGAAACGATGTACTAGGTGTTTAAATAAAACATGGAGGATGAAAAGATGATTACAGAAAAGTTGGCCCATTTTGTAGCCGAAACAGGTGTCAGTGATATTCCACAGGATGCCCTTAAGGTTGCCCAGATGGGGATTACCGATTGTATAGGGGTGACCTTCCCAGGCTCATTGGAGCTACTTGGGAAGATAATGAGGGACTATGCAAAAAAAATGGGGGGTGTGGCTGAGTCCAGTATAATCGGCAGTGACATCAAGACATCTCCGTACCTGGCGGCCCTGGTTAATGGTACCATGGGACATGCCCTGGACTACGACGATATGGGCGGCTTTGGACACCCATCGGTAGCCCTGGCGCCAGCGGTTTTAGCCATTGGGGAAAGCATAGGGACTTCAGGAAAGGATGTTTTAGCTGCTTACGTTATCGGTTTTGAGGTGGCTGTCTGTCTTTGCGGACCCCTCATGGAGAGCCACTATACACGGGGGTGGCACAGCACAGACAATTTTGGCACCTTGGGGGCTGCGGCAGCGCTAACCTGGCTGCTGAAACTCAATGTGCATCAGGTGAGGATGGCGTTGGGCATTGCCGCCTCTTTAGCCGGCGGGTTAAGGCAGAACTTTGGCACCATGACCAAGCCTCTTCATGCCGGGCAGGCTGCGGCCAACGGTATTCAGGCGGCCCTCTTAGCTCAGGCAGGGTTTACGGCTGATGAGAATATAATTGAAACTCCGCTTGGTTTTACCAGGGTATTCGGACATGGTGAAGAGGTTGATTGGGCAAAAGCCAGCGAGGGTCTGGGGAAGACTTTCAACATTACCTCCCCTACCTTCTCCGGGATTGCTATCAAGCCCTATCCCGCTTGTGGTGGGACCCACGGTGGTATCGATGCGGCTATTTTTCTGAACAAGGAGTATGGGCTGAAATCAGATGATATAGCTGAAGTGGAATTGGGCACCAGTCCCTTTTTACCCCAAGTGCTTATTCATCACCGTCCTAAGACAGGTTTAGAGGGAAAGTTCAGCCTGGAGTATACAGTGGCCAGGGCCCTTCATTCCGGTGAGGTTAAACTTAAGCATTTGACTGATGAAGGGGTGAATGAACCTCCGGTAAAGAGCCTTATAGAACGGATGAAGTGGGTGGAAAAGTATCCTATGCCGGCTTTGGGACAACAACGAGAGGGATTGGGGACAACTTCGGTTGCCGTGAAGCTGAGGGATGGCAAAGAATACTCCCATGAGGTGAGCATATCCAAGGGGTTGCCTCAGAAGCCACTGACCTCTGATGAGTTCACCAGTAAATACAGAGACTGTGCTTCCACTGTGCTTTCTAAGGACGGCGTGGAGAAGTCGTTAGGTATGCTTTCAAACCTGGCGGGGGTGAAGAACGTTAGAGGACTTATGGAAACTGTAACCAAGTCGTGAATTGTGAATGGTGAATCGTAAATGGTGTAACGATTTACGACTTACGATTTCCGATTTCCGACTTAGACTGAGACAAAGAAAGGAGATATTTATCATGGAATGGGATATAGGGCGTATAGCTACAAAAAGGGCAAGGCTTACGCCTGGTAAACCGGCTTTGATTTATGAGGATAGACCGGTTACTTATAAGGAGATTAACGATAACGCCAACCGTGTTGCCAATCTTCTGAAAGAAATGGGGGTCAAAAAGGGTGACAGAATTTCGGTGATGCTCTTAAACTGCCCGGAATTTATGGAGATATACTTTGCCGCTGCCAAGCTTGGGCTTATTTTTACCCCGCTGAATTTCCGTATGGTTGGGCCTGAGGTAGAGTATCAGCTTAACAACTGCGGCGCTCGTGTCTTTATGTTTCATGACAAGTTTACAGAGATGACCGGTTCCATTCGTTCCAGGATAAAGGTTGAAAAGGATAAATTCATTTTTGTAAAGAGAAGCGCTCAAGAAGAAACTATAAACTGTCCTGAATGGGCGTCGGACTACCATGAAGTGATCGAGAAATACCCTGTTGATGAGCCACAGCCTGATAAGCCTGTCGACATGGATGATCCTCTGGCCATTATATATACATCAGGGACAATGGGAGCCCCTAAAGGAGCCCTTGTCTCTCACCTGCAGACCTATTTTAAGAACATTCAGATCATGATGTACATGGACATGAGGTCAGATGATATAATCCTGGCTCAGTTGCCTCTGTTTCATTCCGGAGGTGTTTTCGTCACTGCCACGCCTGTTTTTTGGAGAGGCGCAACAATGATTTTGAGGCAGGACTTTGATCCGGTAAAGTATGCCGAAGATATTGAGAGATACAGAGCGACTATTGTATTTTCTCTTACTACAATGTGGAGGTTTGTGCTCCAGACAGGACGGCTCAATGAAGTCGACACAAGTAGTGTTCGAATTACATTCGGAGGAGGGGAAAGAACACCCCTCGGTTTGCTTGATGAACTGGCGCAAAAGGGGCTTTTTTTGCAGCAGGGGTTTGGTCAGACTGAAAACTCGGCGATGATGATGCTGCCCAAAGAAGATGTGGAAAGGAAGAAGGGTTCTATCGGGTTGCCAGGATTCTGCACCGAGGTCTGGATAGCGGACGATGAATGGAACAAACTTCCCCCCGGTCAAGTCGGCCGCATTGTATGCAAGGGACCTACCAGGATGAGCGGCTATTGGAATATGCCGGAGGAAACTGCAAAGGTGCTTGTAAACGAGGTGCTTGACACCGGCGACCTGGGTTATACAGATGAGGAAGGTTATTTTTATATCGTAGATCGGGCCAAGGATATGTATCGCAGTGGGGGTGAAAATGTGTATCCTGCTGAAACAGAGAAGGTTCTGGCTGACCATCCCAAGATCGCCAATGCAGCGATTATCGGTGTGCCTGATAAAAAATGGGGCGAGACCGGGAAGGCCTTTATCATACTGAAGGAAGGGGAAACCATTACTCTAGAGGAGATAGGCGAGTATCTGGAGGGTAAAGTGGCCAAATATAAGTATCCCACAAGCCTGGAATTCTTGAAGGAGTTTCCCATGACCACGAGTGGCAAGGTCAAGAAGGTCGAGTTGAAGAAAAGAGAAAGGAAAATATTTGGTGAGCCGGAATAGAAGAGGTTAGTCTCTTGAGCCCATCTTTACATGAATATGAAAGACCTGATTCGTATGGTTCAAATTCGATAATCTCGCATAACGAATCAAATGGATGGAGAGTGGCTAGAAAAACCTGAGTAATTACTTTATGACTTTTTATAACTTGCTAAAAAGGAAAATGCCATAAGACAATTATGATAGAATAAGGAGTTCTAATTGGGCGGCAAACTGGATATAAAACGTATAGAAGAAGAAAAAATCAAATGGGAGAAAAAATGTGTAAACCCTATTCTTGAAAAAATGGGGGAGCGAGAAAGTGAATTCTCAACTTCATCAATAAACAATGTAAGCAGGGTTTATACCCCGGAAGATATCAAGAATATTGAGTATCTGGATGACCTGAATTTTCCCGGTCAATATCCCTTTACGAGAGGGATAAGGCCTACCGGCTATCGTGGACAACTCTGGACGCATCGTCTTGTTTCAGGGGCAATGGGTGGCAAAGAATCGAATAAGATATTAAAGAACCTTCTCGCTCATGGAGAGACAGGGTTAAATCCGGTTTTCGATCCTCCCACTTTGAATGTCAGAGATTCAGACGAAGAAATCTCGCAGAGCCAGGTAGGAATCAACGGAACGGCTATCGATACCTTAATAGATATGGAAAACCTGTTTGATGAAATTGACATAGAGAAGGTTTCTGTCAGTCTTATTACTCCGCATCCCTTTTTATTTCCTATGTACATTGCGATGGCGGAGAATCGGGGTGTTAAACTCCACAAGTTAAGAGGAACGATCCAAAACGATTGTATCAACAATTCTCACTCGTGTAATTGGTTTAGAATGGCCCCATTGCCTTTAAGAATGAAAGTACACGGCGATGCTGTAGAGTTCGCTACGAAATATTTACCGTTATGGAATCCATTGAGTATTGTTGGCTATCATATTCGAGAAGGAGGTGCTACAGCAGCACAAGAAATTGGGTTTACGCTTGCTGACGGGATTGCCTATGTAGAAGATTTCATTGAAAGGGGTATGGATGTCGACTCATTTGCCCCAAGGCTGAGTTTCTTTTTTAGTTGTGAGACGGATTTCCTGGAAGAAGTGGCTAAATTCAGGGCAGCGAGGAGAGTCTGGGCCAAAATAATGAAGAACAGATTTCATGCGAAAGAAGAGAGGAGCTTACTTCTTCGGTATCACGTTCAGACAGCCGGCAATTCCTTGTTGGCCCAGCAACCATTGAACAACATAATAAGAACCACCATACAGGCCCTTGCCGCAGTGTTAGGAGGTTGCAATTCTCTACATACGAATTCGTATGACGAAGCGTTTGCTGCCCCAACTCCCGAAGCTGCTTTGATCGCTCTGCGAACTCAGCAAATCATAGCTCATGAAAGTGGTGTTGCTAATACGGTAGACCCCCTGGGGGGGTCTTATTGTATTGAGGCCTTCACTGATGAGTTAGAAAGAAAATCCTTTGAAATTATAGAACAGGTGGATAAAAGAGGAGGCGCGGTTAAGGCTTGGAAATGGATACAGGACAGCTATCTATCAGCAGCATATGAAAAACAAAAAAGGATAGAAAACAACAAACAGGTTGTTGTCGGGCTTAACGCGTTTACCCTTGACGAGCAAGAAGATCAGGAATTAAACCTCTTTGAAATAGATCCAGATTTTGAAGAGAAACAGATTGCGTTTCTATCCGAGATTAAAAGAAAGAGAGACCAAAAATCGGTTGAGAGGGCATTGAACGAGATAACTCATATTACTGAAAAGGGCATGAATACCATGAGATCGATGGTGGACGCCTATAAAGCATTGGCAACTCTTGGAGAGGTTCGACGGGCTTGGGAGAGAGGAGCCAATGTAACGGTTTGATTATGATAACCGGAGAAGTTTTGTAGATTATTTGATGAAGGATGACGTATGAAAAAAAATATCAGGATTCTTTTGGCAAAACCTGGCTTAGATGGTCACCTGAGAGGGATAAATGTTTTGGCAAAAGCCTTGATGGATGCCGGAATGGAAGTTGTTTATCTAGGGGTCGATTTGACCCCAAATGAAATCGCTCAAGCGGCGGTCGAAGAAGGGGCGGATATTATTGGACTAAGCATTCATGCAGGTGGAGCAGCAACGCTTTTTTCGAAAGTGAAGTCAGCCTTGAGTGAACAAGGAGGCGATAATATTCCTATCTTGGTGGGAGGGATCATCACACCCAAAGAAAAACCTAAATTAAGAGAAATGGGAGTAGTGGAAATATTCGGGCCTGGATCCCGTCTTCAAAGTATCATCAGATGTATAAATGAAACCGTACAACATGCAGGTCTATAAATCAAAAAATCGTCATGGTAACCATAGGGTTTTTCTTTCTCAGTGACCTTTTAAATGGGGTTCTGGAGGGCAATTGTTTCTTATACTTTTACAGGGGGTATTATGGACTCATTGAAAGAAGTTGAGGTAAATACTGCTAGGGATGCACTGGCATTGTTAAGCCGTATGGTTTATAAAAAGTATGGTGATGAGGTTCTGCCTCTTATAGGAGAGGTGTGCCGCAGGTTGGGAAGGGCTATTGGAAACCAGATGAGAACAAATTTGGATTCCTTTGACCTCAAGAGTGTTGGCAGCGCCTTTTTGGAAGGCGCTAAACGGCGTAAAAGTCCGGTAACACTACTCGAACTCACAGAAAAAAGGCTTAGATGCAAAAACGAACGGTGTGCATTAGGCTTAGCCGGTGCCGGTCGTCCGTTATGTGAGGCCATGATGAATATGGATATAGGTCTGTTTGAAGCTGCTACAGGGGAAGAAATTGATCTCTCTATCTTGAAGACAGTAGCTGCCGGCGATGAATGCTGTGATGTAATGTTTGCTTTAAAGGGCTAGTTACTACTCAGGTTGTTTAGGCTGAAGGCTGAAGGCTGTTAGTCACCTCCTACAGGCTAACTGCCTATAGCCTATCCACCTGAGCAGTTACAAGGGTTAGTACCAAAAGGAGGTTATTTATGTCGTTAGTCATCTATGAGAAGAAGGATAAAATCGCTTATATTACCATGAATCGTCCTGAGAAATTGAATGCCCTCAATCCTGAGCTTGTCAATGAGTTAGCGAAGACCTGGGTGGATTTCAGGGACGATGATGACGTGTGGGTGGGTATCCTCACTGGCGCTGGGAAGGCATTTTGCGCCGGGGTTGATATCGCATCGGACGTGGAAATGTTGGAGGCGATGAAGGGCAATCCTCCGTCAAGGGTGATTTCCTGGGAGAAAGAGGCGCCTGTTTGGCGTGCATCTCCTGCACGCTATGATGTCTCGAAACCCATTATTGCGGCCATCAACGGATATTGTCTTGGTGGAGGCTTGTGGCTGGCGTTGGAAAGCGACATAAGGATTGCCGTTGAGAGCGCTCAATTTGGGGTGCCGGAGCCGAGGTTGGGCATGCCGGCAACCTTTACTGCGCTTCTCCAGCGCTATATCCCCCGAGGGGTTGCCCATGAAATGCTCCTTACCACAGATAAAATCAGCGCTCAGAGGGCCTACGAGGTGGGACTGGTGACCCGGATAGTTTCCGCTGAGCAACTTCTCCCTACGGCAACGGAGATGGCTGAGAGTATCTGTCAAAATAGTCCTCTCGCAATAAGGGCAGTAAAAGAGCTGATTCGGAGAGGCGAGGATATGAGCCGTCCTGATGCCATGTCTCTAACAGACCATGTAACTCATAGCCTGATGCGCACTGAGGACATAATGGAGGGTTTTAAAGCCTTTGTGGAGAAGAGGCCACCTACCTGGAAAGGGAGATAGGCTGAAGTTTAGGCTATAGACTATTAGCCTGTAGACTATTAGCCTACTACAGCCTACAGCCTACAGACTATTAGGCTACTACAGCCTTCAGCCTATCCACCTGAGTAGTTACCAATTACCATTGAAAAGGAGGCTCTATGAAAAACAGGATCACCGAGATACTTGGTTCTCAATATCCCATTATCTTAGGGGCAATGCGTTTTATTACCCTTGCGAAAATGGCGGCAGCCATGTCCAACGCAGGGGGTTTTGGTTTAATAGCTGCCTCAGGGATGAAGGCAGAACCTTTGAGAAAACAGATCAGGAATGCCCGTGAATTGACGGACAACCCCATCGGTATAAATATCCCTGTCTATAGACCCAATGCCTTTGAGGCACTGGAGATAGCTATTGAAGAAGGGATAAAGACGATCACTACCTCGGCCGGTGATGCAGGTAAACTCATAAAGAGGATTAAAGAGGCAGGGATTAAGGTGTTGCACATGGCCCCTACAGTAGAGATGGCGAGGAAGGCAGAGGATGCAGGGGTAGATGCCGTTATTGCCGTAGGGACAGAGGCGGGCGGACATGTGGGCCGAGATGAAGTGAGTACACTGACACTCATTCCCCAGGTAGTAGACGCGGTCAAGATACCGGTGGTTGCAGCAGGTGGTATAGGTGATGCACGGGGTTGGGTGGCGGTACACGCCCTTGGCGCTGAGGGTATCCAGATGGGCACCCGTTTCCTTGCCACAGAGGAGTGCCCTGTCCCTGAGGTATATAAACAGGCAATTCTAGCTGCCAGGGACAATAGTACAATGATTGCGGCCAGAAAGGGTTTCCCTCTCAGGGCATTGAAGAATAAGGCTGTTATGGCGATTCGCGAAATGGAGGAAAAAGGTGGCAGCCAAGAGGAAATCAACGCCTTTGTGGACAAACTGGGCAGTAAGCATAAAAACGATCCGGATTATATGCTTATGCCTGCGGGGCAGGTTGCAGGATTGACAAAGGAGATTACCACTATCGAGGAACTTATTAAACGGATGGTTGAAGGGGCCAATAGGCTGTCTTTGGAGCTGGCTGGAGACTTTGAGTAGGAATGACTAATCAGGTAGGCACAGAGACACAGAGCACCAAAGGCACAAATTCGTAATCCGTGAATCGTAAGTCGTAAATCGATTCACGATTCACGATTCACGACCCTGCTCCACTCTGCTTTGTGCCTATGTACCTTTGCCACTTTGTGCCTGAGTGATTACAAGTAAGATACAGGAGGAAGAGATGATGGAATGGGAATTTGTATTGTTTGAGAAAGAGGATGGTATCGGCACAATTACCTTAAATCGGCCTGAAAAATACAACGCCCTGGGCGGCAATATGCGACAGGAGATATTGGCAGCCCTTGAACTCGCCTGCTCTGATGGAGATGTACGTGTGATAGTGATCACAGGCGCAGGAAAGGCGTTTTGCGTAGGGGGCGATATAGATGAATTTGTTTCTGGAACTACAAAGGCCCTTTCAAATATCGCTACCAGTGAACGGCCTGCCATGAGCAAGATCGTCCTCTTAATTAATTCTGTTGAAAAGCCTGTCATTGCCGCTGTAAATGGGGCGGCGGCGGGCGGTGGGTGCAACCTTGCCCTCTCGTGTGACATCCGGATTGCGAGTGAGCGTGCCAGATTTTCTCAGGCATTTGTCAAACGAGGGGTACATCCTGATTGGGGAGGTATCTGGTTTTTGCCAAGGCTGGTTGGCTATGCCAAGGCGGCAGAATTGATTTTCACGGGAGACGTAATAGATGCTGAAGAAGCGCTTAGAATTGGCATGGTCAATAAAGTGGTGCCCCACGATAATCTCATTCACGCAACAAAAGAACTGGCCCGGAAAATGGCAAAGAATGCCCCGATACCAATAGCCCTGGCAAAGAGAGGTCTCCAGAATTTTTATAATATGGATATATCACAAGCCGTTGATTACGAAGTGATGACCATTGGGGTATGCTGGAATACTGAGGATCGAGTTGAGGGCATGAAGGCGTTTATCGAGAAACGTGAGCCAATTTTCAAAGGAAGATAGTTAGAGGAGGAGGAAGATGGCAATTAGGGGACCACTAACCGGTATTAGAGTTCTGGACCTATCACATGCCCATGCAGGACCCTATGGGTCTCAGCTTTTGGGTGATCTGGGGGCAGAGGTATTAAAGATAGAGCCTCCAGGCAGGGGGGATATCGTTAGGGGGATTAATCCGAGCTTAAAGGGTGAGAGCTATTATACCCTGGCTCTCAATCGAAACAAGAAGAGCATTACGCTGGATATGTATACTGAATCCGGCAAAGAGGCATTCTATGACCTGGTCAAAATATCTGATGTAGTGTTTGACAATTTTAGAGCCGGTGTCATTGAAAGATTGGGAGTTGATTTTGAAACCTTGAAGAAGACGAATCCTAAAATTATCTCTTGTTCTATTACCGGATATGGTACAGCAGGGCCATATAAGGATAAACCCGCTATTGATGATATTGTTCAAGGGATGGCAGGCTCATTAAGCCTTGCAGGGGAGGCTGATAGCGGTCCACTTCGTCCTGGTATTGCAATTGCGGATCTTTCAGGAGGTTTTTTCGGTGCTATGGGTGTCGTTGTAGCCCTCTACGAAAGGCAGAAGACAGGCAAAGGAGTGAGAGTAGATGTGAACCTTTTAGAATCTACTATGTCACTTATGTCCAATCACTTTCAGATGTATTTTCTCACCGGCAAGCCACCGAAACCTCAAGGGAAAAGGCATCCTGCGGCTCCTATAGGGGTGTTTCAGACCCGGAATGGATATTTAACCTTGGGTCTCTCATGGCCGGATATTGCCCATGTGCTCGGTAGAAGCTGGCTTCTAAACGATCCAAGGTTTGATACAATGGAAAAAAGGCTGAGGTCTAAGAATGAACTGGAAAGCATCATGGAAGAGGCCTTAATGGAGAAGGACACGGAAGAATGGTTGGAGCTGTTTAAAGAGCATGATATAATTGGCGGACCTATAAACACACTGGACAAGGTAGAAAAAGACCCTCAGGTGATTTATAATGAGACCGTTATTCATATGGATCATCCGGTCTGCGGGCCGATCAGGGCTATTGCAACTCCTATACGCATCAGGGATAGAATGGATGGTACCCACGAGCCGCCGCCAACCCTTGGTCAACATACTGAAGAGGTATTGAAAATGGTTCTCGGGTATTCCGATGAAAAGATAAGGTCTATCCAAAAAGAAGCAGAGGGGCATGCTAAAGAATTGGCAAAGCATGTAAAGGAAAAGATATAAATTAGAATAGTGGTGGCGATATCCCATTAAAGTATATTTTTATGAAAAATTCAAAGCTCTCCTCATGGCGAATTCACTACGGATGGGTTGTAGTTGCCGGGGCATTCCTGGCTACTGCCGTCTCCGGTGGTCTCTTTTATAGCTTTGGCGTATTCTTTCAACCTCTTCAGGAGGAATTTGGCTGGACGCGGGCTACCACTGCATCGATAAACACCGTGTGGCTGATCAGCTTCGCGGTCTCAGGCTATTTCATGGGTTGGTTGACCGATGTGCGTGGGCCGAGATTTGCCATGTTACTGGGTGCTGTACTCACGGGCGCCGGTCTTTTCCTGACCAGCCGTGCCGTCTCCGTGGGACACTTCTATCTCACCTATGTCCTTACCGGCATTGGAACAGCGGCGACCTGGTCGCCACCCCTGACTGTAGTACAGCGGTGGTTTGAGAGAAAGCGCGGACTGACACTGGGGATAGTTGTCTCCGGTGTGGGGGCAGGAACCATGGTCTTAAGCCCGCTATTGAGCTGGTTCATCACTTCTTATGGCTGGCGTGAGGCATACATTGGTCTGGGTGTGCTTTGCCTCGTGGCGATGACTCTAGCTGCCCTGGTTCTGATACAAAGTCCAGGGGAAAAAGGGATGTTGCCCTATGGCGCCGCGCCGCAGCGAATGACAGCCGCTATCCATAACTCAGAAAACCAGCAAGGGGAGGCTCCGGCCGATAAAGAGCACTGGAGGATAGGTGCTGCCGTCAGGACAAAAGCATTTTACTATATATGGGGCATCTATGTACTCTCTCTGGTGCCACCCTATGTATTCTCGGCGCACATCGTTCGATTTTCTACTGACAGGGGTATAACGGCACTGGCGGCGGCAAGCGCATTGGGGGCATTCGGGATCGGAGGTACTATCGCCCGCGTTGGAGGAGGAGCCCTTTCGGACGTGTTAGGTTGGACCAAAGGTATCGCCCTCTTCTCCTTTCTCACTGCAGTACCTGTCTTTGTTTTAGTTTTAATAGGGACACCGGGTGTAACTGTAATCTTCGTCACTATGCTCGCCCTGGGCGTGTTTTCCGGGGCCCGTGTACCACTGATTCCCGGCCTGTTGGGGTACTATTTCGGTACGGACTATCTGGCCAGGCTGATCGCGATCACCCACGGGTTGGCTGTAATCTTTGCATCGGGTAGCCCTGCCCTCGCCGGTTTCATCTTCGATCGTACCGGTAGCTACGCTATCCCCTTCTATATGGCAGGGTTCTGTGCTGTGGGTGCAGGTATTCTTGCTCTGCTGACACATCCCCCCAGGGTGATAGGGGCTATTCTTGACTAACGGTACACAGATGAACTACAGGATGTTCTTGAAATGAATTCAGGTTGTCAGGTTCACAGTTCACGGTTGGTTGCTCTAACCTTGAACCGTGAACCCTGGAACGTTGAACCTGAGTAGTACATCGTTCCATAAATACATATGCAATACTGTCATTTCGAGCAAAGCGAGAAATCTTAATGAATATGCATTATTAGAAGATATCTCCCTTCGGTCGATATGACATATTAATTACAAAACGCTCTAGTAGTTACCTTTAGCAATGGATAAAAAGAGGAATATCATAGATGAACTGGAAACAGACAGCATATTCGGACAATGATTATATCTTTCGATACAGGATACACGAAGCCAATAATAAAGAAGGCGGTAAGTGTAATTCAAGGCTGGATCTGGTAAAGAAACACCTGCAAAGTATCCTCGATATAGTAATCCCCTGTAGTGAAGATTCAGAAGTCAGAATTGACGGGTTCAAGCTCATGAACGATAGAAGTCTCATACACGGGTTATATGATCAAGACAATGAAAGCGCTGCCTCATCGGGCAGGAAGATACTGGAAAGCCCTTTGGTTAGGGAAGCTATGCAGGGATCTGGCGGAGGAGAGAGTAACGGTCAAGGAAGCAGTTTCCAATCCATAAAAAATGCTGCTCTTTATGAGCCGACTGTAGAGTATATTCAACGGCTACTGAAGACTTTGTTGGATTTGGTGGAGTTGGAAAGTCATGGAAAGATAGTGAAAGTCGATGCCTTCAGGCTTAAAGACTTGTCCCAATGGGTTGAAGAGTCTTCCTGTGATTCCGCTGATATGTTGGGATATCTGGCAACAAGATGCAACTGCAACTGTGTTTTTTGTTATAACAAAGGATGCCCCCCATCTCTGGCACTTACGAACCCTTCTAAGTCTCCTGACGAAGAGTTCAAAGAGGTACAGACCCGCCTGAAATACTTTTATCCTGAAAAAAAGAAGAACTTATTCACAAGTTTGGGAAGCAGCTTTGAGGCATTCATTCATCCCCATTTCAGAGAGGTACTACAGGAAGTTCGGAAGAAGAGCGATAAACTTATAAGAATAACTACAAATGGTTCGACTCTGACAGAGGAGATGATTGATTACCTTTTGGGGTTTAATCCATTGCACCTGGATGTTGCCCTGCATAGTTCTTCAACTCATAGGAGGCAGAGGTTAATGCATGACAAAACCCCGGAGATCGCTATCAAATCTCTGCCTTTACTCAGGAAAGCCGGTATTCCTTACAACATAGTCATTGTGCCGTGGCCTGACGGATCTCCGGAGGAGATGCTGGATGACATGGAGAGAACGATTGACTATGCTGATGAAAATGACGCCCATCTCGCAGAAATCAGCTTACCGGGGTACTCTAAGTACTTTTCAGAAGATGAGCTGTTCGACCATGATTTCATCTGGGAGGCGATTACCAGGAAGGTAAGGGATATAAGGAGTAAATACGGGATTCCCATAGTAATCAGGCCTGCTATGTATGAAGAGGGGCTGTTCTGTAACCGAAAGAACCTGCCGGAAATTATCGGAATAGTGAAAGGCTCTCCGGTGGCTAACAGTGGTTTACAAAGAGGCGATATATTGACGAAGATAGGGAGCAATGTGATCCACAATCGTCCTCAGGCTCGAAATCTCCTCTCCATTTTACAGAAGAGTGATATGGAGTCTGTGGCAATAGAGGTCTTGAGGAAGGATCGAACATTGGAACTGTTACTCCATTTAAACAAGTTTTCGTACCCATATTCGAGGGATATCGACACCCATCTCGGGATAATATTTATGGGCACAGGTCTTCGGGGAGGTTACCTGGAATCATTAGAATACCTTATCGAAAAGAAAGGTGCCAAAAACATCCTCTTCCTTACGTCAATCCTTATTAAGCCATTGCTGGAAAAGGTGATGCTGGAATCCCCTTTCTTTAGAGGAAGGGACATTGATATAAAAGTTGCTGTTCCTCCAAACCGGTTTTTTGGAGGAAATATTTGTATGGGTGATCTGCTAGTAGTCCAGGATTATATTGACTATATAAAAGATTATATTAAATCAACGGATGTAAAACCGGATTTGGTCGTAATCCCATCTTCGCCCTTCAATCTAAGTGGGTGGGGAAGGGACCTGACAGGAAGGGTATATATGGATATAGAAAGAGAAACCGAGGTACCGGTGGAGATTTTTGAATGTCAGACGATCTATGATTAGAGGACTTAGTGAAGAGTGAAAAGTGAAAAGTGAAAAAAACAACTCTTAACTCTTAATTCTTAATTCTTAACTATCTTAACTAAGGAGGTGTTTTTTATGGAAAGAGAAAGGAAGATAAAGGTATTAATAGCAAAGCCCGGGCTTGACGGACATGATAGGGGCGCAAAGGTTCTCTCCTTCGGGCTGAGAGATCAGGGTATGGAAGTAATCTATACCGGAAGGAGACAGTCAGTCCAACAGATTGTAAACTCAGCACTGCAAGAGGATGTGGATGTTGTGGGGCTTAGCATCCTCTCCGGAGCCCATCTGACATTCTTCCCCAAGGTTGTGAATCTTTTGAGGGAAAATGACGCTGGAGATATGTTGGTTATAGGTGGTGGCATTATACCTGATGAGCATATCCCAATACTCAAAGAGAAAGGTGTCACAGAAATCTTTGGTCCTGGTACTCTGATAAAGGATATTGGGGACTTCATCAGGAAAAACGTACGTAAAATAGCCTGAAAATTAAAAGGCTATTAGCCTATAGCCTATTAGCCTAAATTTGAAGAGGTTTAGGAGGGGGTAAAGGTATCATGGATAATAAAGATAAATTGAGTGAGATAAAAGAGAAGAGGAAGGAATGGGAGGAGAAGGTATTGATGCCCTCAGCCAAGAGGTTTGGTATAGAGAAAAGGCCGACGGAGTTCTATACACCTTCAGATATACCGAACTTTGACTTTGAGCGGGATGTTGGTTTTCCAGGGCAATATCCGTTTACAGCGGCACCGTATCCTGTAAACCTAGTGCCCAGGATAGAGAGGGGTGCAAAACCTGGGGGGTTGAGAAGGGCAGGACTGTACTCTGGGTATGGAACCCCGGAAGATACCAGGGATTACTACAAGTTAATGGCGGAATTGAGCTGGACAGGAGGTCCGAACCTGGCACTCGATCTTCCTACCCAGTGCGGGTATGATTCCGATACCGAGATGATCGAAGGAGAGGTGGGCAAGGTGGGTGTGGCAATAGATACCTTGCGGGATTTCGAGGTTATATTTGAGGCGTTTACAGGTGATCAGGATCTGGACAAGATAGCTACAAACATCACTATCAATGCCGCTGCAAATATCCTGGTTGCCATGTACATAGCCCTGGCTGAAAAGAGGGGTATACCCATGGCAAAACTGAGGTGTACCCCCCAGAATGACATATTAAAAGAGTTTGTCTCCCGCGGTACCTACATATTTCCTCCAAGACCTTCTATGCGGATGTTTCGAGACAGCGTGGTCTTCTTTACCGAGAATCTCCCTGGGATAAATATAACGAGTATCGGTGGGTATCATATCCGTGAGGGGGGGGCTACAAGAGAGCAGGAGCTGGCCTTCAGTATGGCCATAGGGATTGCCTATTTGCAGGAGGGTGTGAATGCAGGGGTCGATATTGATGCCTTTGCTCCTAAGTTTACCTTCAATGGGTTTGGGGGAAGCATGCAGCTTTTCAAGGAAGTAGCTTTCCAGAGGGCATCTCGTCGAATGTGGGCCAAGATTCTTAAGGAGAGGTTTGGCGCGAAGAAAAAGGATAGTATGAGGATCAGATGCCCTATAGGGGCCCATATGGGTTACAGTAATGCAACGAAGCAGCGGGCGTTAAACAATCTCACCCGCTCAGTAGTGGGGGCAATAGCCAGCGTTCTTTCTGGAGGACAACCAATGGCCTTTCCACCATATGACGAGCCACTGGGGTTGGGCTGGAGTTTGGAGGCGAGACAGCTTGCCGAGGATGCCACAAGGATTATCATGTATGAGACGGGGATGTGCGATGTTATAGACCCTCTGGCCGGGTCGTACTATGTGGAGTCACTGACCAATGAGATAGAGGACGCTGCATGGAAGGGAATAGAAAAGATCGAGGGTATGGGTGGCGCTGTTACGGCCATAGAGAATGGGTATATGCAGCGTGAATGTGCAAAGAGCGCTGCTGAACGTCAGGCCAGGATAGAGAAAAGAGAAGATCTTATAGTTGGGGTGAATTGTTTTACAGAGGAATATGAACTCGATGTCACTACCAGTAAGATCGTTGAGCACCCGTACGACGAGGAGAAGAGGTATAATGCCGAGAAACAGCAGAAGGCCAATTTGGCAGAGGTGAAGCGGACAAGGAATAACCGAGAGGTTACCAGGCTTCTGAAAGAATTGGAGAGTGCTGCGAAAAAGGAAGATATGAACTTGATGCCTCTTTTTATCAATCTGGCAAGGGAATACGCTACTCTTCAAGAACAGTGCGATGTCTTGAGAAGTGTGTTTGGTGAGTGGCAGTTGGATTCGTTTGTGTAACTACTCAGGTTCAAAGTTCGAAGGTTCACGGTTCAAGGTTAGAGCAACCAACCGTGAACCTGACAACCTGAGTAGTTACGTTTCAGATTCCATATAGGAGTTTTCTGTTCCCATCAACAGGGAAGGAGGGAATTTGTTGTGGATAATAAAGATAAATTGAGTGAGATAAAAGAGAAGAGGAAGGAATGGGAGGAGAAGGTATTGATGCCCTCAGCCAAGAGGTTTGGTATAGAGAAAAGGCCGACGGAATTCCATACGCCTTTAGATATACCGGACTTTGACTTCTTACGGGATGTGGGTTTCCCTGGGCAATATCCATTGACGGCAGCCTCTTATCCGGTAAATCTTGTACCAAGACTTGAAAAAGGCGCAAAGCCTGGGGGGTTGAGAAGGGCAGGAACATATTCCGGATATGGAACCCCGGAAGACACCAGGGATTACTACAGATTAATGGCGAAATTAATGTATACAGGCGGGCCCAACCTGGCGTTAGATCTTCCTACCCAGTGCGGCTATGATTCGGATAATGAGATAGTTGAAGGAGAGATAGGTAAGGTGGGTGTGGCAGTAGACACCTTACGGGATTTTGAGGTTATATTTGAGGCATTTACAGGCAATCTGGATCTGGACAAGATCGCTACAAACATGACGATAAATGCCCCTGCAAATATCCTGGTTGCCATGTATGTAGCTCTTGCAGAGAAGAGGGGTGTATCACTGGCAAAGTTGAAGGGTACCCCCCAGAATGACATACTAAAGGAGTTTATTTCCCGTGGCACCTACATATTTCCTCCGAGGCCTTCTATGAGGATGTTTCGAGACAGTGTGGTCTTCTTTACGGAGAGTCTTCCAGCGATGAATATAAACGGCTTTGGCGGTGCTCATATCCGTGAGGGAGGAGCTACGAGAGAGCAGGAACTGGCCTTTACCATGGCAAACGGGATCGCTTATTTGCAGGAGGGGATAAATACAGGGCTCGATATTGATGCCTTTGCTCCCAGGTTTTCCTTTGTAGGTTTTGGTGGTAGTATGGAGTTTTTCAAGGAGATCGCTTTCCACAGGGCGTCTCGCCGTATGTGGGCTAAAATTCTCAAGGAAAGATTCGGCGCAAAGAAATCCGAAAGCATGAGGATCCGAAGCCAATACACAGCCTATAGTGGTATCAGTGCCACCACCAAACAGCGGGCACTGAACAACCTTACCCGCTCAGTAATAGGCGCAGTAGCCGGTGTCCTCTCGGGCGGGCCGCCAATGGCATTCCCGCCGTATGATGAACCGCTGGGGTTGGGCTGGAGTTTGGAAGCGAGGCAGCTTGCCGAGGATGCAACAAGGATTCTCATGTATGAGACAGGGATGTGCGATGTTTTAGATCCTCTGGCCGGGTCTTACTATGTGGAGTCATTGACCAATGAAATAGAGGAAGCAGCATGGAAAGAACTGGAAAAAGTCGAGGGGATAGGCGGATCTGTGGCTGCTATTGAGAACGGGTATATGCAACGCTCGATTGCAAAGAGCGCTGCTGAACGTCAGTCCAGGATAGAGAAAAGAGAAGATATCATAGTTGGAGTGAACTGTTTCACAGAGGAATACGAGCTGGATGTGACCACCAGCAAGATGGTTGAGCATCCGTATTCTGAAGAGAAGAGGTATGATGCCGAGAAAAAGCAGAAGGCTAACCTTGCTGAAGTCAAACGTACAAGGAACAACAGGGAGGTAACGAGGCTTCTTGGAGAGTTGGAAAGAGCTGCCAAAAAGGACGATGAGAACCTGATTCCTCTTTTTGTTAATCTGGCAAGGGAATACGCTACCCTTCAAGAACAGTGTGATGTTTTGAGAGGCGTATTTGGTGAGTGGCAGATGGATTCGTTTGTGTAACTACTCAGGTTCAAAGTTTGAAGGTTCACGGTTCAAGGTTAGAGCAACCAACCGTGAACTGTGAACCTGACAACCTGAGTAGTTATCGTTTGTATAGAATAATGACAACCATTTTTGTAGCTATTCAGGTGGATAGGCTGTAGACTGTTAGGCTGTAGGCTGTAGCCTAACAGCCTACAGCCTAAACAACCTAATTAGGTCAATGCGTGACTAACAGCCTTCAGCCTTCAGCCTAAACAACCTGAGTAGTTACCTATTTTTTAAGGAGTTAAGATATGACAGACCCTGATACCGGTATCACTCAAGAGAATCAAAATAGTTATGGATGGATAATCTTGGGCATCTTAACTATGGCCCAGCTAGTTATGTCCATGGGCGCTTATACATGGGGCCCGCTGGCCCCGGTTCTTAGAGATGAATTTAACCTCAGCCGGACCCAGATCGGGACCATTACCTCAGCGCTGTATTTCGCATCGGTTATAATAGCCATACCTTCCGGAATAGCCGTAGATAAGTTGGGTGCTCGGATTATGCTCATTATCAGTCTGATTATAATGGGGATACCTTTTGTTATTATGGCGCTAGCTAAAAGTTATCTGTTTTTCATAGTTTTTGCTGCAATTAGCGGTTTGGGCTATGGAGTGATAAACCAGCTTTCAACCAAAGGTATCATGTACTGGTTTTCTACCAGGTTCAGGGCCACCGCGATGGGGATAAAACAGACAGGGGTTACTCTAGGGGGGGCAATTATTGCTGTTTTACTGCCGGTCCTGACTGTGGCCTATAGCTGGAGGTTGGGAGTTTTGGTGGTTGGTATATTGATGTTAGCCATGGCTTTTTTGTCCTTTATATTTTATAAGGAGCGTCCTGCCCCTTCGGATGAAGGGGTGTCTTCCAATGTGGCGCCCACTTCAAAAAAAGGTCAAAAAGGGTCTCTGCTAAAGGTAATGTCAAATCCTGTTCTTCTTATATTGTGTTTGATAACACCGTTAATGGCATTTGGGCAAACCGGCATTGCCTCGTTCCTTATGCTTTACCTGGAAGAGGATTTAAACTTTTCAGTGGGGCTTGCCGGAGGTTGTCTGACTGTTGCAATGATAGCCGGAACAGTCGGCAGAATCGGTTGGGGTATCATTAGTGATCGGTTATTTGCCGGGGACAGAATAATACCGATAATCATCTTATCGGTTATCGCTTTCATCGGTGCACTTGGAACAGCTTTCTTATCAAAGGGTTTTCCCGTCTGGTTGCCTTTCTTCTGGTCAATTCTCATGGGAGGTACTTTTATAGGCTGGAACGCTGTTTTGATAACCCTGGCCGCAGAGCTGGCAGGCAAGGAACTGGCCGGATCAATCATGGGTATTCTGGTAACCATTGCGTGGACAGGGATCATAGTAGGCCCCCCTGTCTTTGGGTATATTGCTGACAGCTTTGGCTATTATTGGAGTTGGCTATTAATCGCTTTTTTTGCCCTTTTAAGTGCCGTTGGTTTTCTTTATATCCTGCGACTCTCTAAAAGAGGGAATCAGGAAGTTTATGTGGGTTAAAATAGAATTAGCAAAGGAGGAAGTATGGTAGAAGAAATTTTAAGGGAAGATGATGGTTATATTACTACCCTTTCCATCAACAGACCTGAGAAAAGGAATGCCTTAAATGCAGATGCACTCTTTAGCATGGGAGATATTCTCAGTGATTTAAAGGAGGATAATAATATTCGAGTGGTTATAATAAGGGGAGCAGGAGACAAGATCTTTTCTTCAGGAGTAGATCTTTCCGGCGGACCTGAATCCATTGAAAAGACCATAAAGGGGCTGGAGCATTGCCTTAACAGCCTGATTAGTTATCCCTCTCCTATCATAGCCATGATCTCCGGGCCTGCGATCGGGGCTGGGTTGGACATATCTGTTATCTCCGATTTCAGGATAGCATCGGAAGGAGCCAAATTTGGCGCAACTCTGGTTAAGCTGGGAAGGATTTACTATTATACCGCAATTAACCGGCTCCTCAGTTTAGTGGGTATGGCGGCAGCAAAAGAACTGCTCTTGACGGGGAAACTTTTAGATGCCAAACGGGCGATAGAGATAGGGCTTGTCAGTCAGGTAGTATCTTCTGATCAACTGATTAACACTACCTATTCTCTGGCAAAGGAGTTGGCTGAAGAAAACGCCCCACTGGCTATGAGAGCTACCAAATTGACCGTTCATAAACTGTTGGGGTCCCAAGGAGTCAATCCCGAAATAGAAGCTGAGCTGAAAGCCCTGGCAGATGAAGTAAATAAAAGCGAGGATGGCAAAGAAGGGGTAATGGCTATGCTGGAAAAACGAAAGCCGACCTTTACTGGCAGGTAAGAAGATATTAAAAGGATTCGAGGGATCAAGCTGGCCTGTTACAGGGTGGGGTTGAACGATGTGAAGGAAAAGGAGGAGATTGTGGGAGAACAAGGTAAGGACAGAATTCAGCAATTAAGAGAGGTTAAGGAAAAGGCAAAACTCGGCGGAGGACCAAACAAAATAGAAGAGGTTCATAATGCCGGTAAGTTAACGGCCCGAGAACGGATTGATAAACTTCTGGATCCGGGCAGCTTCGTGGAATTAAATATGCTGCTCGGTCATGCGGAAGGTATGCCAGGGGATGGTCTGGTCTGTGGTTATGGGACTGTAGCTGGTCGAACAGTCTGCATCTATTCCCAGGATACCACAGTCAAAGGTGGCTCTATTGGAAAGTGGCATGGGTATAAGATGTATTGTACGGTAGAGCGGGCCCTGGATATGAGGGTACCCTTTATCGGTCTTCACGATTCACCGGGTGCCAGGCTGCCTCGAGTGGAGGAGAAGAAAGGGGTGATGGGTGATATGCTGGAAAAGAACGGAGGATCAATCTTTTATCCCAACACGCAGGGGTCAGGGGTTATTCCCCAAATTTCAGCTATCCTTGGAAGTTGTGCAGGTATATCGGTGTATTCTCCTGCCCTGACAGATTTTATCTTTATGATTGATAAGAAGAGCCATATGTTTATAACGGGACCTTTGATGGTGAAATCGGTTATGAGCGAGGACATTACTGCGGAACAACTGGGTGGGGCTGAAGTTCATTGCAAGGTTTCTGGGGTTGCTGACATGCGTTTGGCTAATGAAGAGGAATGCCTTTCCAGGATAAAGGAACTTCTGAGTTATCTTCCCTTAAATAACGAAGAAATGCCCCCTGAGGCAGAACCTGACCTCTCTACTCCGGACATCAATGAAAATTTGGCTCAGCTGGTTCCCCCAAACCCCAGACGGGCTTATGATATCCGCAAGGTTATAGAGGCTATCGTTGACCACGGCAAATATTTCGAAATTAAACCAGAATACGCCAGGGAGATAACCGTTGGGTTTTGCCGTATCAAAGGGAAAGTGGTCGGCATGATAGCCAATAATCCCCTCTATATGGCCGGCAGTATGACAGCGAATAGCTCCGATAAGCAGGCAAGATTTATCCGTTTTTGTGATTGTTTTAATATTCCGATCGTCCTTCTCGTAGATACACCTGCCTATATGCCAGGTTCGGCCCAGGAGCATGGGGGTATTATCAGGCACGGAGCGAAAGTGCTCTACGCCTTGTGTGAGGCTACTGTCCCCCGTATCGGGATCATGTTGAGTAAGGCGTACGGTGGAGGGAATCTCGGTATGGGTGTTATTCCCGGAATGGGCACAGACCTGATATACTGCTGGCCCACGATGGAGATGGGGGTGCTTGGGGCGGAGCAGTCAGTGGAGCTTTTTTATGGAGCCGAGATCAAAAAGGCTGAGAATGGAGAGAAGATGCGGGCAGCAAAGCTGAAAGAATATCAAGACACATATGCCAATCCTATATATGCAGCATCCAGTTTGTGGCACATCAGCGATGTTATTGAGCCTGCAGAGACTAGATTAACTATCGTCAACGCATTAAAGTATCTGGCTACAAAAAAGCGAGACAAAGGTATCCCCAAGCGCCATGGTAATATTCCCTTATAAAATGTAACTACTCAGGCACAAAGTGGCAAAGGCACA
>JBAZOX010000005.1:0-22596 GCA_041648535.1 Desulfobacteria bacterium
TACTGCGAAGTTACCTGGATCAGAATCCCCGGCAACATACCTTCTTCCGGTCAAAGCAAATATTATAGTAAATGAAGGGAATCAAGTAAATGCTGGGGATGTTATTGTCAAAATTCCTCGAGAGACTACCAAGACAAAGGATATAACTGGGGGATTGCCTAGGGTTGCTGAGTTATTTGAGGCGAGGAAACCTAAGGAATATGCTGTAATATCCGAAATCGATGGTATTGTTTCCTTTGGTAAAGATATCAAAGGGAAAAGAAGGGTTATAATTACTCCAGAAGTTGGTGAACCTAAAGAATACCTGATCTCTAAAGGGAGACATATAAGTGTTCATGAAGGGGACAGAGTAAGGGCAGGAGAGCCTCTCATGGATGGTTCAGCTAATCCTCATGATATTCTGTATATCCTTGGAGAGAAAGAACTGGCAAGGTATCTGGTTGATGAAGTACAGGAGGTTTATCGTCTCCAAGGTGTGAAGATAAATGATAAGCATATCGAGGTAATTGTCAGACAGATGCTTCGTCGAGTTAGGATAAAAGAGGTCGGAGATACAGATTTTCTAATCGGAGAACAGGTGGAGAGGTATGTGTTTGAAGAGGAAAATGAAAAAGTAAAGACAAAAGGAGGTAAACCGGCTATTGCTGAACCTCTGCTTCTTGGAATCACCAAGGCTTCGTTGAGCACTGACAGCTTTATTTCGGCAGCTTCTTTCCAGGAGACAACAAAGGTGTTAACCCAAGCCAGTATCGAGGGGAAATGTGACCGTTTGAAAGGTTTGAAAGAGAATGTGATTATGGGTAGATTGATTCCTGCTGGCACAGGTTTCCCAGGATACAGAGATTTGAAGACAGAAGTTGTAAATGGTGGAGAGGAAATTTGTGTGGAAGAAAAATAGTTAGCAAACAAAAAAGCAAATAAAAAGCTTGACAAATAAGGCGATTATTGAGAATATATCCAATTTTATGGTTAACAATTTTAGAAGGGAGTTAATGTGCCTACTATAAACCAATTGGTCAGAAAGGGGCGTAAAAGGGTAAAGAAGAAAACGGATGCCCCTGCTTTAGGGAACTCGCCACAGAAAAGGGGTGTTTGTACTCGAGTTTATACCTCGACGCCTAAAAAACCCAATTCAGCACTGAGAAAAGTAGCGAGGGTTAGACTGACTAATGGTATAGAGGTTACTTCTTATATACCAGGAGTTGGGCATAACCTTCAAGAACACTCTGTGATTTTAATTAGAGGTGGAAGGGTTAAAGACTTGCCAGGCGTTAGATATCATGTTATTAGGGGAACTCTGGATTCTGGAGGAGTTGTGGACAGGAGAAGAAGCCGTTCTAAATACGGGGCAAAGAAACCGAAGTAAGTTTTAGCAATAAATGTTTAGTTATTCAAAACCTGTGGGGTATATAGATGCCTAGAAGAAGGGAAGTTCCTAAAAGAAATATTTTACCGGATCCTAAGTATAAAGATATAAACGTAGCAAAGTTTATAAATATAATTATGCTGAAGGGGAAAAAGAATTTAGCCGAATCCATAACCTACGGCTTCTTTGATATCATTAGGGAGAAAACAAAGTCTGATCCTATCAAGATTTTTCAAAGAGCTTTGGACAATGTTAAGCCAGTTATTGAAGTTAAATCTCGCCGTGTTGGTGGGTCGACATACCAAGTACCTATGGAAGTTAGATCTGAGCGACGAGTTGCTTTGGGGATACGCTGGTTAATAAATTTCGCTAAAAAGAGACAAGAAAAAACAATGGCAGAAAAATTAGCTGCGGAAATTCTTGATGCCGCAAATAGCCGGGGCGCAGCTTTCAAAAAGAAGGAAGACACTCATAAGATGGCTGAAGCCAATAAGGCTTTTGCCCATTACCGTTGGTAGAAATAGGCCATAGGTCTTTCCTGTAGAGATAATGCCCATCTTCACAAATTGGTGTGGTTAAAGGATCCTTAATCTTGGGATTAGACTTAGACTTATTGATAGAAGGAGTGTTAGTTGTTTTTGGTCTATTCAATTTTTAGTTTAAGTTTTTTTTTATGTTTTAGAGGTTGGCATAAATTTGGCAATACTGGTTCCGTTAGAAAATACAAGAAATATAGGGATTATGGCGCATATAGACGCAGGTAAAACTACAACTACAGAAAGAATACTGTATTATACTGGTGTTTCTTACAAGATGGGTGAAGTCCACGATGGATCAGCCATCATGGACTGGATGGAGCAGGAACAAGAGAGAGGTATAACCATAACCTCTGCGGCTACAACTTGTTTCTGGAATAGTAATAGGATTAATATTATCGATACCCCTGGGCATGTTGATTTTACTATAGAGGTTGAAAGATCTTTACGCATTTTAGATGGAGCTGTGGTTACATTTTGCTCGGTAGGAGGGGTTGAACCCCAATCAGAGACTGTTTGGGGGCAAGCGGACAAGTATCATATCCCAAGGATTGCCTTTATCAATAAGATGGATAGAGTAGGAGCCGATTTTTTCCATGTGATCGATATGATGAAAAATAAACTACAGGCCAATCCCATAATTCTACAGTTGCCTATTGGCAAGGAGGAAAACTTCAGGGGTGTTGTTGATCTGATTAAAATGAAGGCCATGGTTTATGATGAAAGCACTCTAGGGGCAGAATTTAAAGAAGAGGAGATCCCCCCAGATTTAACTGATTTTGCTTTGGAATATCGAGAGAAGCTTATTGAGTCTGTGGCTGAGCAAGATGATATGTTAATGGGTAAATACCTGGAAGGGAAAATTATCACCAACGAAGAGCTTAATCAAGTAATTAGGAGTGAAACTATAGCTAATAAGCTTGTTCCTGTATTCTGCGGTGCAGCATTTAAGAACAAAGGTATCCAACCTTTATTAGATGGTATTGTTGACTATCTTCCTTCTCCTAAAGATGTTCCGCCAGTTAAAGGGATGAACCCTGATGGTGAAGAAGTTATAAGAGAGGCAGACCATAAAGCCCCTTTTTCAGCTTTGGTCTTTAAAATCATGAATGATCCATTTGTGGGGCAGCAGTACTTCTTTAGAGTTTATTCTGGGTTTGTTGAGAAGGGTTTATATGTATATAATTCTACTAAGGATAAGAAGGAGAGGATTGGTAGGCTTTTAAAGGTTCATTCCAACAAAAGGGAGGAAGTTAAAGAGGTCTATGCAGGGGACATTGCCGTTGCCATTGGTTTAAAAAATACTACTACAGGTGATACTCTTTGTGATAAAAACGATCCGGTAATTTTAGAATCCATTGAGTTCCCTGATCCGGTGATGTCTGTTGCAATTGAGCCTAAGACAACGGCTGATCAAGAAAAACTGGCAGAGTCACTTCATAGATTGACTATAGAAGATCCATCTTTCAAGGTCCGTATAGATGAGGAGACAAATCAGACTATTATTTCTGGGATGGGTGAGTTACACTTAGAGATAATTGTTGATAGATTACTTAGGGAATTTAAGGTAGCTGCTAATGTTGGTAAACCTCAGGTGGCTTTTAAAGAAACTATTACTAAGTCCGTTAAATCAGATGGTAAATTTATTCGTCAGTCCGGAGGACGTGGCCAATATGGAGATGTACGGCTTGAATTAGAGCCTCAAGAACGGGGGGCAGGTTTTGAGTTTGTTAATAAAATTATAGGGGGGAGTATCCCTAAAGAATATATCCCTGCAATAGAAAAAGGTGTAATCGAGGCTATGGGTAGGGGGGGGTTAGCTGGATATCCTGTAGTAGATGTAAAGGTTACACTATATGATGGTTCTTACCATGATGTTGATTCATCAGAATTGGCATTTAAGATTGCCGGCTCTATAGGTTTTAAAGAAGGGGCAAAGAAGGCCCAGCCGATTTTATTGGAACCTATTATGTCCGTTCAAGTAATGGTTCCGGAGGAATTTATTGGTGATGTTGTTAGCAATCTTATTTCTAGAAGAGGGAAAGTTTTAGATATGAATGTTAGGACAAGCTGGAAGATTATAGAAAGTAGGGTGCCACTGGCTAATATGTTTGGTTATTCGACCGACTTACGATCGGCTACACAAGGTAGGGCTACTTATACTATGCAGTTTTCTCATTATGAACCGGTTCCAGCTTCCATTGCTGAGAATATTTTGGGATAGGTACGACAGGAGAAAATTCCTGAGGAGGAGGATACAGGCATGTCAAAGAAGAAGTTTGAGAGGACTAAGCCGCATGTTAATATAGGTACAATAGGTCATGTTGATCATGGTAAGACGACATTGACTTCAGCCATAACCAGAGTCTTGAGTAATCAGGGTTTTGCGGAGTTTAGGTCTTATGATAGCATAGACAATGCGCCGGAGGAGAAGGAGCGTGGATTAACCATAGCGATAGCGCATGTGGAGTATGAGACAGGCAAGAGGCATTATGCGCATATAGATTGTCCTGGGCATGCGGATTACATAAAGAACATGATTACAGGTGCGGCACAGATGGATGGTACCATTTTAGTAGTTAGTGCTGCGGATGGTCCCATGCCTCAGACCAGAGAGCACATATTATTAGCCAGGCAGGTTAGAGTGCCTTACGTAGTGGTATATTTGAACAAGGCGGACATGGTAGATGATCCGGAGTTAATGGAGTTAGTGGAGTTAGAAGTTAGAGAGCTTTTGAGTGATTATGATTTTCCTGGGGATGAGATACCAGTTATATCGGGGTCAGCGCTTAAGGCATTGGAGTGTGGTTGTGGCAAGAGAGAGTGTGATAATTGTAAGAGCATATTAGAGTTAATGGATGCGGTAGACGCCTACATTCCTGAGCCGGTTCGAGACATAGACAAGCCGTTTTTGCTACCCGTGGAGGATGTTTTCAGCATATCTGGCAGGGGTACAGTAGTGACAGGCAGAGCTGAGCGTGGGATAATCAAAGTAGGTGATGAAGTTGAGATAGTGGGTGTAAAGCCGACAGTGAAGACAGTCTGTACAGGGGTTGAGATGTTCAGGAAGATATTAGATCAGGGTCAGGCTGGGGACAACATAGGAGTATTGCTTCGGGGTACAAAGCGGGATGATGTAGAGCGTGGGCAGGTTCTGTCTAAGCCTGGCAGTATAACTCCTCACAAGAAATTTAAGGCAGAGGTATATATATTGGCTAAGGAAGAGGGAGGCAGGCACACTCCGTTTTTCAATGGTTATAGGCCGCAGTTTTATTTTAGGACAACGGATGTTACAGGGATAGTTACATTACCGGAAGGAGTAGAGATGGTAATGCCTGGAGACAATGTATCATTGGTTGTGGATTTGGTAACTCCGATAGCCATGGAGAAGGAGTTGAGGTTTGCTATTCGTGAAGGTGGTAGAACTGTGGGCGCTGGTGTGATAAGTGATATTGTTGAATAAACTTTAGTCACTTAACTTGAAAGGAAAGAGGTGGGGTTTTAAGCAATGAATGAACAAAGCAAAAAGATAAGAATCCGTTTAAAGGCCTACGATTATAGACTTTTAGATCAGTCTGCCGAGGAGATTGTTGAGACTGCTAAAAGGACTGGGGCAAAGGTTGCTGGTCCTATACCTCTTCCTACAGTGATTAATAAGTATTGTGTTTTACGTTCTCCTCATGTTGACAAGAAATCCAGGGAACAATTTGAAATAAGAACCCATAAGAGACTTTTAGATATAATGGAGTCAACTCAGCAGACAATTGATGCCCTAATGAAGTTAGACCTCTCAGCAGGGGTTGATGTAGAAATTAAACTGTAGCAGCTGGAGAATATTGACATGACCAGAGGGATAATTGGACGAAAGTTAGGGATGACCCAGGTTTATTCACAAGAAGGAGATGTATTGCCGGTAACAGTGATAGAAGCAGGTCCTTGTGCTGTAGTACAAAAGAAGACTTTAGGAAATGACGGATATAATGCTTTACAACTGGGTTTTTCTCAGAAAAAGAAAAACAAGATTAACAAACCCCTTGAGGGTCATTTAAAAAAACATAAGTCAAGTCCATATGGTTATCTGAAGGAATTTAGAGTTGAAAAGGTTGATGACTATCAAGAAGGAGAGAAGATCACTGTTGACGCATTTAATGCTGGAGATTTTGTTGATGTAACTGGGATTAGTAAAGGTAAAGGTTTTGCAGGAGTTGTTAAGAGATGGGGCTTCAAGGGAGGTCCCGGTGCTCATGGATCAATGTTTCATAGGGCACCAGGTTCTATTGGCGCGAGTGCTTACCCTTCACGGGTTTTTAAGGGGAGGAAGATGCCTGGTCGTCTGGGGGGAGATAGGGTAACTGTCCAGAATATCAAGGTTATTGAAGTGAGGCCTGAGGAAAATCTGATTCTATTAAAAGGTGCTGTTCCTGGCTCTCGAAATGGAGTAGTTATCATCAGGAGCAGTATAAAGAAGTGAATCGTGAATCGTAAGTGGTAAGTGGTAAATAGGATAAAACCCATTTACGATTCACGAACTTAGGAGTTATAAATGCCGGTTCTAGACGTTTATGATATTGAGAAGAGAAAGATTTCAGAGATAAATCTCAATGATGATATTTTTAATGTTGAGATAAAGCCCCACTTGATCTCTGATGTTGTGATTATGCAGCAGACAAATAGGAGAAGAGGAACTGCCTCAACCAAAAATCGGGCTATGGTTAGGGGTGGTGGTGTTAAACCCTGGCGTCAGAAAGGCACGGGCAGAGCTAGGGTTGGCTCACGAAGGTCTCCTGTTTGGGTAGGAGGTGGTACTGTATTTGGCCCCACTCCCAAGGATTATTCCTATTCCCTTCCCAAGAAGGTTAGAAGGGAGGCATTAAAATCTGTCTTAACTTTGAAGTTAAAGGAAGACAAGATAACTATTTTAGACAGTTTTAAATTAAAAGAAATTAAAACCAAGACCCTTATGCAGACACTTAGGAACCTGGATATAGAAAATGTCCTGATAATTGACCAGGATAACTTAAATTTGGAAAGGTCAGCAAGAAATATCCAAAATACCAAAGTCTTGCCCCCCGAGGGTCTAAATGTTTATGATATACTAAAATATGAAAATCTAATCTTGGTTATGCCTTCTGTTGAGAAGATAGAGGCAAGGTTGTCACTATGAAAGATTTATATAAGATTATAAAAAGCCCTATGATTACTGAAAAGGGTGATGTCCAGAAAGAGAAGTACAATCAGCTTACCTTTGAGGTAAGCAAAGATGCCAACAAGATTGAAATAAAGAAGGCTGTGGAGAGGTTACTCAAGGTAAAGGTGTTAAATGTAAATACTTCAAATATTCGAGGTAAACCTAAAAGGTTGGGTAAAAATATTGGCAGGATGAAGGATTGGAAAAAGGCTATTGTTACTTTGAAACCAGGAGATCATATAGACTTTTTCGAGGGTGTTTAAACCCTTTTGTTCTTAGTCTCTGAGTTTGCATTCAAAGGGAGTTTTGAGTGAGCATAAAGATATATAAACCAACATCACCTGGAAGGAGATTCCAAAGCGTATTAACCTTTGAGGAGTTGACCGTTATCAAACCCGAGAAGTCTCTTCTCAGACCACTCGCCAAGACCGGCGGCAGAAATGCTTATGGTAGGATTACCTCCCGTCATATTGGTGGAAGACATAAGAGGAGATATCGGGTTATTGATTTTAAAAGGGACAAAATCGATGTGCCGGCCAAAGTAGCCACCATTGAATATGATCCTAATCGATCAGCGCATATCGCTCTTTTGCACTATGTTGATGGTGAAAAGAGATATATAATCGCCCCTTTAAAACTTAAAGTCGGTGACACTGTGATTTCAGGTGAGAATGCCGATATTAAACCAGGTAACGCCCTGCCTTTAAAAAATATACCTTTTGGGACATTCATACATAATGTGGAATTAAAACCCGGTAAGGGTGCCCAGTTAATAAGAGGTGCAGGAACTTTTGGTCAGTTGATAGCTAAAGAAGGAAAATATGTTCAGATAAGACTGCCGTCCAATGAGGTTCGCCTGGTGTTAAACATGTGTTTTGCTACAATTGGTCAAACTGGCAACATAGATCATGAAAATATATCCATAGGGAAGGCTGGAAGAAAACGATGGCTGGGCAGAAGACCTAGGGTTCGAGGTGTTGCAATGAATCCAGTTGACCATCCTCTGGGTGGAGGTGAGGGTAAATCCTCAGGAGGCAGACACCCAGTAACTCCGTGGGGAGTTCCAACTAAAGGGTACAAAACGAGGAGAAACAAAAGTACAGATAGATATATATTTTCAAAGAGGAAAAAATAGAAGCTAACATATTTATTTAGGCCCTAATAGGGTTAGAATTATAGAGGAGACTGATATGGCGCGATCAATAAAGAAAGGGCCATTTATTGATGAAAGTCTATTAAAAAAGATTAAAATAGCCAATGAAACGGTAACCAAGAAGATAATCAAGACTTGGTCTCGTAGATCAACCATTGTGCCCGAGCTGATTGGTTACACTGTTGCTGTTCACAATGGCAAAAAATTTATTCCGGTCTTTATCACTGAGAATATGGTAGGACATAAGCTTGGTGAATTTGCACCTACTAGAACGTTCCACAGCCATTCCGGGGACAGGAAGAGTAAAATAGAGGGCAGGAAGCAAAAGAGATAAAAGGGTGTAAAAGGTGAAAAATAGTTATGGAAGCTAAAGCATCTGTTAATTATATTAGGGTATCGCCCAGAAAAGCTAGATTAGTGGTTGACCTGGTTCGTGGTAAAAGGGTAGAAGATGCTTTGACCATTCTCTCTGTTACTCCAAAAGCATCGGCGAGGATAGTTAAAAATCTTCTGAAATCTGCTGTTGCAAATGCTTCTCATGATAGAAACATTGATGTGGATACTCTGTTCGTTGATACTATTTATGTCAATGAAGGGCCCACACTTAAGAGATTTAGGGCTAGGGCTATGGGAAGGGCAGGTAGAATTCTGAAAAGAACCAGTCATATAACCGTAGTCTTAAAAGAAAGATAAAATTTTCAGAAGGGAGAAGATTTTGGGGCAAAAGGTCCATCCAATAGGGTTCAGACTGGGAATAACCAGAACGTGGAATTCAAAATGGTTTGCTGAAAAAGATTTTTCTAACTTACTTCAGGAAGACATAAGGATTCGTAGGTTTATTAAAAGCAAGCTTTACCATGCCGGTATCTCAAGGATTGAAATTGAAAGGGCTACAAATAAAGCCAAGATCAATATATATACCGTTCGCCCAGGAATTGTAATCGGTAGAAAAGGTATAGAGATTGAGGCATTGAAGAATGAACTTAATAAGTTAACTTCAAAAGAGATTTATATAAATATTCAAGAAGTCCGCAAACCAGAGATTGATGCTCAGTTAGTCGCCGAAAATACAGCATTACAGTTGGTAAAGAGAGTTGCTTTTCGAAGGGCTATGAAGAGGAGTGTTACAACTGCCTTAAGGTTAGGTGCTCAAGGGATAAAAATCTCCTGTGCTGGAAGACTGGGTGGTGCAGAAATGGCAAGGAGGGAGTGGTATCGAGAAGGTAGGGTTCCTTTACACACCTTAAGGGCTGACATTGACTATGGTTTTGCGGAGGCTCGTACCACTTATGGAATCATTGGTGTAAAGGTCTGGATATTTAAAGGTGAGATCCTTTCAAAAAAGAGAGAAATAGATACAGCTAAATAGATTGATCAGATAGGGAAGTATTCACTATGTTGCAGCCAAAAAAGGTAAAATACCGAAAACAACAGAGAGGCAAGAGGCGGGGCGTATCATCCAGAGGCTCTAACATTGATTTTGGTGATTTTGCTCTTCAAGCCGAAGAATGCGGTTGGTTAACAGCGCGCCAGATTGAAGCAGCTCGAGTAGCAATGACTCGGCATGTAAAGAGAGGTGGAAAGATTTGGATCAGAATATTCCCTGATAAACCAATCACATCTAAACCTGCTGAAACAAGAATGGGAAAAGGCAAAGGGCCTCCTGCGGATTGGGTGGCCGTAATAAAACCAGGTAGAATACTGTATGAAATGGAAGGTGTAGAAGAAGATACTGCCCGTGAAGCTTTTAGGTTAGCCAGTTATAAATTGCCAATACGCACAAGGGTTACTTCGCGGGGGAGGGGACATGAAAATAAGTGAAATTCGAGAGTTAAGTGATATGGAACTTACGCAAAAGGAGAAGTATCTATCGGAAGAATTGTTTAACTTGAAATTCCAGCTTGCAACAGGGCAGCTTGAAAATACCATGAGGGTTCCTCAGATAAAAAAGGATTTAGCAAGGATCAAAACCATCATTAGCGAAAAGAAACCATAGCATAAGGGGAGACAAAAGTGGGAGAGAGGGGGCGTAGAAAGACGCAGGTTGGAGTAGTTGTCAGTAACAAAATGGATAAAACCGTGGTTGTTCAGGTAGACAAGGTTTTGAAACATCCAATATACAAAAAGTATATTAGTAGAAGGAATAAGTATAAGGCACATAATGAAAAAAATGATTGTAATGTGGGAGATAGGGTTTTAATAATGGAAAGCAGACCTTTGAGCAAAGAGAAGATGTGGCGAGTTTATAAGATATTGGAAAAAGCGGTTTGAAGTAAGAAATGGGGTAAATACCGTATTTTGAGGGGCAAGCAATGATTCAGATGCAGACAGTGCTTAATGTGGCAGATAATTCTGGGGCCAAAAAGTTATTTTGTATCAAAGTATTGGGTGGGACTAGAAGGAGATATGCCAGTCTTGGTGATATTATTGTGGTTTCAGTGAAGGAAGCTATTCCGAACTCAAAGGTTAAAAAAGGTAATGTATCTAGGGCTGTAGTTGTTCGCACTGTTAAAGAGGTAAGGAGAAAAGACGGGTCTTATATAAAATTTGATGATAATTCAGCAGTGCTTATTAGTCCCCAAAATGAACCAATTGGAACTAGGATTTTTGGCCCTGTTGCTAGAGAACTAAGGGCTAAGAAATTTATGAAGATTGTATCATTAGCTCCAGAGGTACTGTGATTTAATAGAGAGGTTTTGATGTCTCAGATAAAATTCCATGTTAAAAAGGACGATCCAGTAGAGGTAATTGCCGGTAAGGAAAAGGGGAGAAAAGGCAAGGTTCTAAAGGTTATACCTGAGAAAAATCGCGTAATAGTTGAAAAGGTTAATCTAATCAAGCGACATGCTCGAGCATCCCAAACTAGTAAGGGTGGGATCGTTGAGAAAGAGGGTAGTATTCATATTTCTAATGTCATGATAGTTTGCAAAAAATGTAATTCGGGAGTTAGGGCCAAGAAAAAGGTTCTAGATGACGGGAAAAAAGTACGGGTCTGTATCAAGTGTGAGGAGATACTTAGCAAATAAAATAAAAAAGGATAGGCAAGAAGGGTTAAGGAATTTAGATGGCAAGGTTAAAAGACTTCTACATGAAAGAAATAATGCCGGCTTTAATAAAAGAGTTTAACTACAGGAACCCAATGGAGGTCCCTAAGCTTGAAAAGATAGTAATAAATATGGGGCTGGGAGAGGCTATTCAGAATATCAAATTGCTGGACTCTGCGACTTCTGAGCTGTCTTTAATCATCGGTCAAAAGCCTATTATTACCAAAGCCAAAAAGTCTATTGCTTCATTTAAACTGCGGGAAGGTGTTCCTATCGGTTGTATGGTGACTTTAAGAAAGGAAAGAATGTATGAATTCTTCGATAGGTTAGTCAATATAGCCCTTCCTAGAGTTAGGGATTTTAAAGGTGTAAGTGGAAAATCTTTTGACGGAAGAGGCAATTATGCTTTAGGAATAAAAGAACATATTATCTTTCCTGAGATTGATTATGACAAGATTGACAAGGTAAAAGGCATGAATGTGGTTATTGTTACTACAGCCAAGACTGATGAAGAAGCTAAATCTCTGCTGACTTTATTAGGGGTACCTTTTAGGGATTAGGTGCATTAATTAAGGGAAGAATGTTTAGTTTAATCGGGGTAAGCTTTTTTAATGGAGGAGTTTTGTGGCCAAAAAATCTTTGATTGTAAAGGCTAAAAAACCTAATAAGTTTAAAGTTAGAGGATACAATCGTTGTCCCATTTGTGGGAGGGCTAGAGCATACTATAGGAAGTTTAATATGTGCCGCATCTGTCTTCGTAATTATGCGTTGAAAGGTGATATACCAGGAACCGTCAAATCTAGCTGGTAAAGAAAATTTTGTAGAAAGGGGTTAAAAAGCTATGATGACTGATCCTTTTGCAGATATGCTTACCCGTATTAGAAATGCCAACAAGGCAAAATTCAAGAAGGTCGATATGCCTTCCTCTAATTTAAAGGTTAGTGTAGCAAAGATATTAAAGGATGAAGGTTATATTAAAAACTATAAGGTAATAAAAGACAGTAAACAGGGAATCTTGACTATATATCTCAAGTATGATGGTGAAAACAATACGGTTATTGCTGGACTAAAAAGGATTAGCAAGCCAGGACGCAGGGTTTATGTTAAGAAAGACAAAATTCCAAAAGTGTTAACTGGTCTGGGCATAAACATTTTATCAACCCCGAGAGGGATTTTAACAGACAAAAAGGCAAGAGAATCGAATGTTGGTGGAGAGCTGCTCTGCTCTGTATGGTAGAGTTTTGGTTGGGAAATTCAGTGTCAGTGATCGGTGTCTCCGCCTGAGGCAGACTGACACGGACCTCTGTCAACATCCGTTTAGGGTTTAATTAGGATTTGGGATTTTTCCACAGTTTATTGAGCAGGTTCGTTATTTAAGGAGAACAAGGATGTCACGAATTGGCAAACTACCAATTCCAGTTCCAAAAGGTGTTGAGATAGTCTTTGAGGATGCTACTTTAAAAGTAAAGGGCACAAAAGGAGAACTGACTCAAGGGATAGACATGAGAATTGGTCTTACATTTGATAGTGAGAGAATAGTAGTTAATAGAAAAGACGATGATAAGAAGACTAGGGCACTCCAGGGATTAACCAGAAGTTTAGTTGCCAATATGGTGGAGGGAGTGACAAATGGTTTTACAAAAACCCTTAATATTGTTGGAGTAGGCTATCGTGCTGAGTTAAAAGAGGATATACTGGGTTTGAATTTAGGATACTCACATCCAATAGAATTTGTGCTTCCTAAAGGCATTAGCGCCAAGGTGGACAAGCAGGTGAAGGTCACAATTGAGGGGATTGATAAGCAGTTGGTAGGAGAGGTGGCTGCAAAGATTAGGTCATTCAGAAGACCGGAACCATACAAAGGTAAGGGCATTTTGTACTCCGATGAGAGGATTCGTCGAAAGATCGGGAAATCTGGAATTAAATAGAGGTAGTAATAGAGATGGCTTTAAGAAAATTGAAAGAGTTGTCCAGACTGAGACGTAAAAAACGGATCAAGAAAAAAATAAGGGGAACCAGTGAAAAACCGAGACTTTGTGTATTTCGATCTGCAAAACATATTTATGCTCAGATAATTGATGATACTACTGGGAAAACTCTAGCATCAGCTTCAACTTTAAGTAAAGAAATTAGGGATGGGTTGAAAAACTCTGGGAATATAGAAGCTGCTAAAAAGGTTGGAGAATTAATAGCTAAAAATTCTTTGGATAGGGATATAAAAAAAGTAGTTTTTGATCGAAATGGTTATTTGTATCATGGCAAGGTTAAGGCTCTGGCTGTTTTGGCTAGAGAAAAGGGGTTGGAATTTTAGTGTTTCTAGATTTAACTTGATAGTATAGGAATTTCCTTTTTGGACACAAGTGAACACGGTTGTTTTGTTGGTTTGATTGGTTTCATTGGTTCAACGTTAATCAGAACTAAACGAACCAATATAACTAATTAAACGTTATTAATTTCATTGTGAAGGAATTGCAAAGGAGGAGGTAATTGCCCACTATTAATCCTAATGAGTTGGATTTGACGGATAAGGTTGTTAGCATTAACAGGGTTGCCAAGGTAGTTAAAGGTGGAAGAAGGTTTAGTTTTAGTGCCCTTGTTGTGGTTGGTGATGGAAATGGTGCTGTCGGAAGTGGGTTAGGGAAGGCGAATGAAGTACCAGAGGCTATTAGAAAGGGGATAGGGCGAGCAAAGAAGGAACTTATTCGGGTCCCAATTATTGATGGTACAATCCCTTATGAGGTAATAGGCAAATATGGTGCCGGCAGTGTTCTTTTAAAACCTGCATCCAAAGGTACAGGTATTATTGCAGGAGGATCTGTTAGAGCAGTCGTTGAAGCAACAGGGATTGCAAATATTCTGACGAAATGTTTGGGGTCACATAACCCTCATAATGCTGTTAAAGCCACTATTAATGCCTTAAGCCAACTTAGAAGTCCTGAAGAGATGGCAAAAAAACGTGGTAAAGAATTAAACGAGATTATTTGATCACGAACTTCCAGCCTTTGGTGGGAGTAAAACATGTGAATTTTTTGCATTCCGCTAGCTAGCGTGGGTCCCTGAAAAATTTATGAATTTGCTTTCAGGAATACTTTTTCCAGTGAAGCATAGCTTTTTCAGATATATCATAAAAGATCAGATGGATACAACTAGTGTGAAAAGGGAACTATTTTATGGGCACAAAGGAGTTTAAGGTAAAACTGAAGAAGAGTGGTATTGGTAGACCTCGGAGACAGAAAGAGACATTAACTGGACTGGGCTTAACTAAGCTTAATAAAACAGTTACTTTAAAGGATACTCCTGAAAATCGAGGAATGGTTAAGAAAGTATCACATTTGATCGAGGTTATTGAACATGAGACTTAGTGAATTGAAGCCTTCTTCCCGGTTTAATAAGAGGAAAAAGAGGGTTGGGCGGGGACAGGGTTCTGGACATGGGCAGACTGCATGTAGTGGATCTAAGGGGCAGAGATCCCGCTCAGGAAGAAGTACTCCTCCTGGTTTTGAGGGGGGGCAGATGCCCCTTAAGCGTCGTCTTCCCAAAAGGGGATTTACTAATATATTTAAAAAGAAATACGTTTTGATAAATATAAGAGACTTAAGTGTATTTGAAGAAGGGACTGTGGTAGATGATAAGGCACTGATCGAATGTAGACTGATAAAAGGTTCTTATGATGGCATAAAGGTATTAGGAGATGGAGAAATTAGTTATCCTCTTACAGTGAAAGTTCACAAGTATAGTAAATCGGCCAAAGATAAGATTGAGGCTGTTGGCGGGAAGATAGAGGTGGTTTAATTGCTAGTCGGGCTTCAAAATATACCCAAGATTCCTGAATTAAAAAAGCGGATTCTCATGACGCTCCTCTTATTAACTGTCTACCGAATTGGCGTCCATGTGCCGACTCCTGGAATTAATAGGGAAGCGTTAGCTTCGTTCTTTGCTCAGGCTAAAGGTACTCTTCTTGGTCTTTTTGATATGTTTTCAGGCGGGGCATTGGAGCATCTATCAGTGTTTGCCCTTGGTATAATGCCTTACATCAGTGCCTCTATTATTCTGCAACTACTTACCGTAGTTAGCCCACATTTGGAGAGATTGTCCAAAGAGGGTGAAGCAGGGAGGAGAAAAATAACTCAGTATACTAGATATGGTACGATCATTTTGAGTATTATTCAAGGCTTTGGCATAAGTGTCGGTCTGGAGAGGATGACAGGCCCTGCAGGAGAGATGATAGCCCTCAACCCTGGTTTATCCTTTAAAATAATGACAGTTATAACTTTAACATCTGGAACGGCATTTATTATGTGGCTTGGCGAGCAGATTACTGAACGGGGGATTGGGAACGGGATCTCTCTTATAATATTTGCTGGTATTGTTTCTGGAATGCCGACTGCAATTATCAATACAATACGCCTTTTAAAAACAGGAGAAATGGCACTATTTTTGATTTTGATACTTGTGGCTATGATGATTGTTATAGTTGGAATTATAGTTTTTGTGGAACGTGGACAGAGGCGAATTCCTGTCCAATATCCGAAGAGGGTAATGGGCAGAAAGATGTACGGTGGACAGAGTACTCACCTGCCTCTTAGAGTAAATACAGCAGGGGTTATCCCCCCCATATTTGCTTCTTCAATATTAATGTTTCCCTTAACTATAGCCAATTTTTTACCTAAATCATGGATAGAACTCTATCCATGGCTTCAGAACATAATTGACAGCTTAGGTCCTGGCAGGCTTATTTATAGTATCCTATATGTCGCTTTTATTGTCTTCTTTTGTTACTTTTACACGGCTGTTAGCTTTAACCCCGTTGATATTGCCGATAATATGAAGAAATATGGAGGTTATATTCCAGGGATAAGGCCTGGTAAAAAGACTGCTGAATATATAGATAAGGTTCTTACAAGAATCACTTTGGGTGGGGCTGTTTATGTTTCAGCTGTATGCGTGTTACCTACAATCCTTACCAGTAAATTCAACGTGCCTTTTTACTTTGGAGGTACGGCATTACTGATTGTGGTTGGAGTTGCCATGGATACAGCTTCACAGATTGAATCCCACTTACTTACAAGGCAGTATGAAGGTTTTTTGAAAAAAGCCAGGATAAAAGGGCGTCGTTAACAAGACAGTTCACTGTTCATGGTTTATAGTTCACCGCAAACGGTTTACCAGTAACTGTGAATAGAAAACAAAGCAGAAATTCCCCGCTCCTTAGCGCGGAAAGGGTCACAATAGAGGAAGGAGTTTTAATTATGAATCTGATACTGGTAGGTCCACCTGGTTCCGGAAAGGGCACTCAAGCAAAGATGCTGGTTGACAAGTACAATATTCCTCAAATTTCAACCGGGGACATACTCAGGGAAGCAGTTAAGGAGGGTTCTTCCTTGGGGAAGCAGGCAAAGGGTTTCATGGATAAGGGTGCTCTGGTTCCAGATGAGGTTGTTATAGGGATAATTGAAGAAAGGTTAAAAAAACCTGACTGTAAAGGGGGGTTTATTTTGGACGGATTTCCCCGGACAATAGCACAGGCTGACGCCTTAGGTGCCATTTTAGATAAGATGGACTTGAAGATTGAATACTTAATCAATATTGAGATAGACGATGAAGAGCTGTTAAAGAGGCTCACCGGTAGGAGAACCTGTAGAAAATGTGGGAAAGGATATCATACAATCTTTGATCCGCCTATAAATAAAGATGTCTGCAATAAGTGTAAAGGGGAACTCTACCAGAGAGATGACGATAAAGAGGATACTATAAAGAGTAGGTTAAAGGTTTATCACGAACAAACTGCCCCTGTAGTTGAATTTTATCAGAAAAAGAACACATCCAGGGCCATTAATGGGCTTGGGAAGATAGATGAGGTTTTTCAAAGGATTACAGATATTATTGAACGGGGATAAATCACCAAGTTGAGGTTTTATGCCAAAAGAGGAAGCGATTGAGGTAGAAGGAAAGGTCTTAGAAACTCTACCCAACGCGATGTTTAGAGTAGAATTGGAAAACGGCCATAAGGTTTTGGCTCATATCTCTGGTAAGATGAGGATGCACTATATTAAGATCCTTCCAGGTGATAGGGTTACAGTTGAATTATCACCTTATGATCTTAATAGGGGTAGGATTACTTACCGTTCCAAATGAACTGTAAGCGTTCAATGGTCAGAAAGAAGCCGAAAGCTGATAACTGAACGCTTATCTTTTTTGCAAAGGGTGGTGTGTTTAAGATGAAGGTGAAGGCCTCAGTAAAGAAAAGATGCGATAAATGTAAGATAGTGAGACGTAAGGGCGTAATTAGAGTAATCTGTGAAAATCCAAGGCATAAACAGAGACAAGGATAGTCAGGGAGGTACATATATTGGCAAGAATTGCTGGGGTTGATTTACCTAGAGGCAAGAGGATGGAAGTGGCATTAACCTACATTTATGGTATTGGCAGATCTACCTCGAAAAAGATTCTCGAAAAGGCCGGGATTGGTTCCGATATAAAATCCGATCAAATTACAGAGTCTGAGGTGGCTAAGATAAGGGAGATAATTGATCGTGAGCATAAAGTAGAGGGTGACTTACGGATGGAGCTCACCATGAATATAAAGAGGTTGATGGATCTAGGTAGTTATCGGGGGCTGCGCCATAGGCGTTCTTTGCCTGTTCGAGGTCAAAGAACCAGCACCAATGCTAGAACGAGAAAAGGACCCCGCAGGGCAATTGGAAGCAAGAGAAAGTAGGAGGTTTGATGGCAAAACAAGGGAAAGGTGTCAAGAAGAAAAAAGAAAAGAAAAATATCCAAAATGGTATAGCACATATCCAAGCTACGTTTAATAATACCATAATAACTATTACCGATTTAACCGGAAACGTGTTAGCTTGGTCTAGTGCTGGAACTCAGGGGTATAAGGGTTCAAGGAAGAGTACCCCCTTTGCTGCTCAGTTAGCAGCGGAAGATGTTGCAAAAAAAGCTATGGAACATGGGGTTAAAAATATAGAGGTTTATATTAAAGGGCCGGGGGCTGGTCGGGAATCTGCTTTGAGAACTCTCCAGGCTAAGGGATTCAATGTCAGTTTAATCAGGGATGTTACTCCTATTCCTCATAACGGGTGTCGTCCACCCAAGAGAAGAAGGGTATAAAGGAGGCACGGTTTGGCTCGGTACACAGGATCGGTTTGCAGGTTGTGCAGAAGAGAAAATTTGAAGTTGTACTTAAAGGGTGATAGGTGTTATTCGGATAAGTGCGCTTTTGAAAGGAAAGGTTATCCCCCGGGTCAGCATGGACAGAGCCGTAGCAAACATTCGGATTATGGTATCCAGCTTCGTGAGAAGCAGAAGGTAAAAAGAATTTACGGTATTCTAGAAAATCAGTTCCGAAGGTATTTTGAGAAGGCTGATAAGATGAAGGGTATAACCGGTGAGAATTTGTTGCTCTTTCTTGAAAGAAGAATGGACAATATGGTCTTTCGTTTAGGATTTGCCAGTTCCCGCAGTGAGGCAAGGCAACTAATAAGGCATAGTCACTTTTTGGTTAATGGGAGAAAAGTAAATATTCCTTCTTATCTGGTTAGTCCGGGGGAAATTGTAGAGGTGAGGGAAAAGAGTAGAAAAATTCCCAGAATTGTTGAATCTCTGGAGGCTGTAGCGCGCCGTGGTGTGCCCCATTGGTTAGAATTGGACAAAGAAAATGTTAAGGGAAAGATAGTTTCTTTGCCTTCCAGGGAGGATCTAACGATGCCAATTCAAGAACAGCTGATTGTAGAACTATATTCAAAATAACTATAACTACAGAATCGTTAGGCAAAAAGGGAATTTTTAAACGATTAAAGTTAACTTAACGCGGGGTAAAGATGTACAATAACTGGCAGAGATTAATAGGTCCTAAAAGGCTGGAGATTGACACCGAAACAGTTACAAAGTGTTACGGTAAATTTGTTGGGGAACCTTTTGAACGAGGTTTTGGAATTACTCTTGGGAATTCTCTGCGGAGAGTTCTGTTATCATCTATTTTAGGTGCGGCCATTGTATCTGTCAAAATCGATGGAGTGTTGCATGAGTTTTCAACTATCCCTGGTGTTAGAGAAGATGTAACTGATATTATCCTCAATTTAAAAGAAGTTCTTGTTAAGATCCATTCAAACGGCCCGGAAACAATCTGGATTGATACTACTAAAGAGGGTGAGGTCAAGGCGTCTGATATTATTACAAACAGCAATGTGGATATTGTGAATTCTGATTTGCATATTGCTACATTATTAAAAGGTGCCAAACTCAGAATGGAAATGGTTGTTAAGAAAGGCAGGGGATACGTTCCTGCAGAAAAGAACAAGGAAGAGAGTCAACCAGTTGGTACCATTCCCATAGATGCGATCTTTTCTCCTATTAGAAAGGTTAGCTATTCAGTGAGTCACGCAAGGGTGGGGCAAAGGGCCGATTATGATAAACTTACAATGGAGGTCTGGACCGATGGCAGTGTATCGCCAGAGGATGCAATTGCATATGCTGCGAAGATATTGAAAGAACAACTGAACCTCTTTATAAACTTTGACGAAGCTGAAGAACCTAAAGAGAAAGAGGAAGCGACAGACGATAAAGATAAAGTGAAGTTCAACGAGAACTTATACAGAGGTGTTGATGAATTGGAACTTTCGGTGCGTTCAGCCAACTGTCTGAAAAATGCTGATATAAGATATATTGGTGAATTGGTTCAAAAAACCGAGGCTGAAATGCTAAAGACCAGAAACTTTGGGAGAAAATCCTTAAATGAGATAAAAGATATTTTAGGAGAAATGGGATTGTTTTTAGGTATGAAATTGCCGGATTTTCAGCCACCAGATGAAAAGATTGAGAATGAAAAGGAATCGATAGAATGAGACATCAACAAGCTGGAAGAAAGTTGGGGCGTACCTCTAGTCATCGTAAAGCTATGTTTAGAAATATGCTTACTTCCCTATTTGAACATGAGAAGATAGAAACTACCGATGCCAAAGCAAAAGAATTAAGAAAGATTGCTGAAAAAATAGTCACTTTAGGGAAAAAAGGGGATTTACATTCAAGAAGGCAGGTTTTAAGAGTTATTAGTGATAAGAAGATAGCAAAGAATTTGTTTGATCAGATTGCCCCTCGATATCAGAGTAGAAATGGCGGATATACGAGAATTTTTAAAGTAGGTAGAAGGCATGGAGATAATGCTCCCCTTTCCCTCATAGAATTAATTCCTGAAGAAAATGTTCAAAAGCCCAAGAAGAAAGCTTCTGGACAACAAAAAAAGAAAGAGACTGTTAGTACAGCCCCCAAATAAACGTGAAATATATGTAGTCAAAATAGAGAAAGAGACTTCTTGCTTGTTTTCCTACCTGTTTGTAATCGTCCCTCCTGTAAAAGACACAAGAGCTGCCAGCCCAGGACGTGGACCGGCTACCCTATTAATTGATTTTTCTATACCCCAAGTATCTTTCTGCAAATCACAGTAGGCCTTTTATCTTATTGCATATCCTTACGTTAAGGGCAAATTGGTTTGTTCGTCAAGGTGTGTTCCTCAAAAAGTGTTGACAATTCAGAAACAGTGCACTATTAACAATTTTAGATCTTGATTTTTGATGCATGTTGCTCTATGGTATTTAATCATATATGGTGATTAAAGGAGGATGAAATAAAGGGTTTATATAATTCTAGGGAGGGTAAATGGTTTTAGACTCGAAGGAGAAATCCCTTCTTTGTGCCAATGCCGCTTTAGACAAGAAGGCTTTAAATTTAGTAGTATTAGAAATAAAAGAGCTGTCTTCAATAGCCGATTACTTTATAATATGTAGCGGAAGATCAGATCGTCAGGTTCGAGGAATTGCCTATTCGATAGAAGAGAGTTTGAAAAAAAAAGGAATATACCCCTTGGGTATTGAGGGATTTTCTGCGGCGAAATGGGTACTATTAGATTACGATGATGTTATCGTACATGTATTTTATGATCCTATTAGAGAGTTCTATGATTTAGAAGGTCTCTGGGTTGATGTTCCAAGAGTCGAGGTTAACGGCTAAGTAATAAGTTATGGTACAGTTCTTTAATGCCTTCTTGGATTTCTTCTTTCCTCCAAGATGCCTTATCTGTGAAAAAGACATTATCAATGCACAACCCCAGGGGATTTGTGAACCATGTCTTTCGAGCATAAGGTACATTTCATCTCCGATTTGTCTTAAATGTGGTATCCCTTTTAACTCTGTTATGGGAAGAGATCATCTTTGTGGGACTTGTTTAACCTCTAGGGTATACTTCACTAAAGCCAGGGCAGTTGGATTCTATGAAGGGGTACTGCAAGAGGCTGTCCATCGGCTTAAGTACAACAGAAAGACTCTACTGGCTAAACCTTTAGGTGCTCTTATGATGGGTTCTCATCTTGGTTCTATTGATTTCAAATCCTATGACTTTTTAATCCCTGTTCCTCTTCATTTTAAAAGATTAAGAGAAAGGGGGTTTAACCAGGCTCTTTTCTTAGCTAGATACATAGGAAAAAGATACGGGATTCCCATTGACTACATGAGTCTTAAAAGGATTAAATGGGAGTCACCCCAGATTAATCTCAGCAAAGAAGAAAGAGAAAGGAATGTTAAAGGGGTCTTTTCCCTTTCTAATGAGAGTAGATTTAGGGACAAGAGTATTTTATTAGTTGATGATGTTTATACCAGTGGCGCAACCGTTAATGAATGTGCAAGAGTGTTAACAAAGGCGGAGACAGTTAGGGTGGATGTGTTAACCTTATGTAGAGCGGTATAATTTGAGCTAGTGCGGAGTTTAGATGGAACTTGAAGAGGTTTTTGATTTAGTCAGGGATGACCTTCAAAAGGTTGAAGCCGAGCTTTCAAAAAATGTGTTATCCTATGTTTCATTGATACCGGACGTGGGGAAGTACATCCTGCTAAGTGGTGGAAAGCGTTTCAGACCTTTGGCATTGATCCTTTCTGCAAAATTCTGTGGCTACACAGGCAGATGCCATATCCCCCTTGCCAGCATATTTGAGTTCATCCATACAGCTTCACTCCTTCATGACGATGTTGTGGACAATGCTGAAGTAAGAAGGGGCAATTCTTCAGTTAACTCTGTGTGGGGAAATGAAGCCAGTGTTTTAATTGGAGACTATCTTTTCTCTAAATCTTTTTCTTTATTAACGAGTATCGGTGATTTAAAGATATTAAGGGTATTGTCTGATGCTACGACCCGTTTGGCTGAAGGGGAAATCATGGAGTTGGTAAAAAATGGAGACCCCCGTACTACTGAAGATGAATATATCTCTATCGTAACTGAGAAGACAGCGGTTTTGATCTCAGCAGCCTGTCAG